>CBDUAX010000120.1:0-9961 GCA_965365235.1 uncultured bacterium | reverse complement strand
GGTGGCTTGGATGGTGGCGCCGCCGTTCGATGCCACCGAAGTCAGGACCGGAAAATTCTGCAGGTTGTTGGCTCCCGTATCAGCATCGCCCTCATCGTTTGCAGTGACACCGTCCCTTCCTAACTCGATCCCCAAAGCCCCATTGTCAAAGATGGAGTTGGAGAGAATCCGGTTTCCGTTTCCTGCGTCCGCAAAAAGCACGACCCCGATCCACCCACTATTTGCGATGATGTTTCCCGCCCCGGGCTCCGTTCCACCGACGGTGTTGTTTGACGCACCCTCGGAGAAACGGATGGTGGCCCCTCGGTTGCCCAGCGGGGCAGTACCCATGCCATCCGTACCGAACTGGTTCCCCTGGATGATGTTTCCCGATGCGTTTTGGCCGATCAGACGGATTCCGTTGAGGTTGCCGGAGATCAGGTTGCCAGCCCCGGGATCGGTACCGCCGATGATGTTGCTGGGTGCATCGAGGATCTGGATGCCTCTGCCGTCACCCAGGTCCAACGTGCCCGAGATGTCCGGCCCGATGTAGTTCCCCTGGATGTGGTTTCGCGAAGCGTCGGGGCCGTTCACCGTGATGCTGCCCGAAATATTGCCGGAGATGAGGTTCCTGGTGCCGGACTCGGTGCCTCCGATGAGGTTGTCGGAGGAGAAGTTGACGAAGATCCCCAGGTCGTTCCCCACGGCCACCGTGCCCGTGGCATCTGTGCCGATGTAGTTGCCTTGGATGATGGTCCCGGTGCTGGCCTCGCCGAGATCGATCCCGGCGAAGCCATTCCCGGAGATCACGTTCCCGGCGCTGGCGTCCACCCCGCCGATGACGGTGTTCTGGCCCCAGAGGAGGATTCCCGTTTGGGTGTTGGGAATCGCACTACCCCCGTCGACATCGGTCCCGATGAAATTCCCCTGGATGATGTTGCCGTTGGCGTCACCGGTGGCGATGAGAACCCCGAAAACGTTCCCTGAGAGGATATTCCGGGCTCCGGCGTCGGTACCGCCTAGGGTGTTGTTGTCGGCGTTATGAATGGCAACACCGGACTCACCGTTCCCCACGGCCGCCGTTCCGGAGGGGTCGGTGCCGATGAAGTTCCCCAAGATCAGGTTGTCTTCCGTGGGTTCACCCAACAGAAAGACACCCGCGATGGCGTTCCCCGACAAAACGTTCCCCGCACCGGATTCGGTCCCTCCGATGGTGTTGCCCGCGGCGTCGACCAAAGCGATGCCATTTTCCCCGTTTCCCAGAGCAGCCGACCCCGTAGCGTCGGTCCCGATGAGATTTCCCTGGACGGTGTTCCCCGTGGCGTCTTCGCCAAAGAAGTTGATCCCGTTGAAACGGTTCCCTGAGATCAGGTTGCCTGCCCCTGTGTCGGTGCCCCCGATCGTGTTGTCGGGCGCATAGATCACCAGGCCATAATCGTTGGGGATGGCTGCGTCACCGATTCCGTTTGTCCCAATGTGGTTGCCTCGGACAAGGTTTCCGGTGGTCCCGGCCTCCCAAAGGCCGATCCCCTCGCGGTTCCCGGAGATGACGTTCCGAGCCCCCTCCGAGGTTCCGCCGATCACGTTGTCCGCCACGTTGTCCACCCAGACGCCGATGTCATTCCCCAGGGCTGCAGTCCCGTTCGCGTCTACCCCGATATAGTTCCCGGCTATCAGGTTTCCAGTGGCATTGGGGGGGCCGAGGTTGACGCCGTAGGAGAGGTTCCCCGAGATGAGGTTTCCACTCCCGGTCGCAGTACCTCCAATCGTGTTGTCTGGAGCCAGCAGAAGGACCCCCGTTCCATTGGGGACCGCTGCTGTACCGGTGACGTCTGTGCCGATGTAGTTCCCGGTCACCATATTTCCTGTGGCTGACAGGTCGACAATCGTCACCCCCTCGGGATTGCCGGAGATGAGGTTCCGGGCCTCTGGGGTGGTCCCGCCCACGGTATTGTCCGCAGCCTGCCCAATGAGTACCCCCGCATTCCCATTCCCCAGGGGGAGGTTTCCCGTCACATCCGTTCCGATGAAGCTCCCTTCGATCACATTGAACGTACAGTCCGTGTTGATGGAGATGCCGTTCCATGCGAACCGATTGATGACCAATCCCCGGATGGTGTTCTGGGACCCAACGATATCAAGCCCGTGGGCATCCCCAGCCAAGCTTCCGTCCAACTCGATCACGGGCATCCCGGCGAAGTCGGGCTCTGTGGTTCCGTCAATGATCACGCCGTCCTCCAGCGCCGGGAGAGACGAACCGGGTCGGATGGTGTGCGGGCCTGACCCGGAGATGCTGAACTGGATGATCCCGCCTCCGTCGGCATGATTCGCCGCCGTGATGGCCTCCCGGAGGCTGCAGTGGCCGGAGTTGCACGTTCCGTCGTCTGTGTCGCTGACGGTATTCACCGTGAGGACCGTCTGGCCTGATAACTCTGGGGCCACCATCAGAATCAGGAAGACGGATACGAATCGGAGGATTCGAGGGGGGGCAGGGGTGTTCAGCCGGATCCAACGTCTCATGGCCCTACCTCCAGAGGAAGAGTGCCTGAAAGGAATCTCAACCGCCACAGTTCGAAGGTGCAGATAGGCTGTTGTTATGAACATCAATACGCATGGGATGCTGCTTCTGGCAAGCCGAGGGATCGTTCGTTGGGGCAAGATTTGCAGGGACTTCGAAGCTGAGAAGGCGGTGGCAGTTCTCGGCTGAATCGAGCAAGAGCATGGAGTTGGTAGCTGGGGTTGGGTACGCCCGACGAGCCATGCCCCGGTCCCACCCTGATGTGCTAGAATGTTTCCCATGCAGACCACCCCACTCCCCAGGACAGTGCTTCGCGAAGTCTTTGGATTCGAGACCTTCCTTCCCGGCCAGGAGGAGGTCATCGACGCGGTCCTGGCTGGCCGGGACTGCATCGCCGTCATGCCCACAGGGGCGGGGAAATCCTTGACCTATCAGCTCCCGGCTCGCCTCCTGGAGGGAACGGTACTGGTCCTTTCCCCCCTCATCAGCCTCATGAAGGACCAGGTGGATGCCCTTCTGGAGCTGGGTTTTAAAGCCGGGGAGATCAACTCCACCTTGGCGCCCGAGGAGCGGCAGTCTCGTCTGGCGGACTTTCGCCGGGGTGAATACGAGTTGGTGTACCTCGCGCCCGAAGCTCTGGACGGCCATCTGCGGCAGTTCATCGAGGGGTGCCCGGTCGATCTCTTGGTCGTGGACGAAGCCCATTGCATAAGCCAGTGGGGGCATGATTTCAGGCCCTCCTACCGGCGCCTTCGTGGTCTGAAAGACGGACTTGATGTGCCGGTGCTGGCCCTCACGGCCACGGCCACCCGAGCCGTTGCTCGGGACATCCTCCGCCAGTTGGGGATGAAGGACCCAGCCGGGTTCAAAGGGTCCTTTTTCCGTCCGAACCTGAAGATCCGTTGTCGAAAAAAGGGAAAAGGGAATACGCGTGAGGAGATCCTCGGCCTCATTCGGCGCCGTGAGGGCGAGACCGGGATCGTGTACTGCCTCAGCCGTCGAGGGGTGGACCAGACAGCTGGGTTCCTTCGACTCAACGGTATCCGGGCACTTTCCTACCATGCGGGGCTACCTGACGAACAACGCCACGCTGCCCAGGAGGCTTTTCAGCACGACGAAATCGACGTCATCGTGGCCACCGTGGCCTTCGGCATGGGCATCGACAAATCCAACGTTCGTTTCGTCATCCATCGCGACATGCCCAAGGACGTGGAGTCCTGGTACCAGGAGATCGGGCGGGCGGGAAGGGACGGGGTCGAGAGTGACTGTGTGCTCTTTTATTCGTGGGCGGACGTAAAGCTTCACGAAAACTTCCTCGCCGAGATCGAAGACCCGGACCTCTGGCGGGCCAAGCGACAGAGCACCGTGGACCTCTTCAACCTTCTCGAATCGGGGCGGTGCCGACACCAGGCAATTCTCCGTCACTTCGATGAGGGCATGGAACCGTGCGGCGGCTCATGCGACGTGTGCACCGGAGTCACGGTAGAACAGGTGGTGAGGGAATCCGGGAAGGGAACCGTGAAGACGACCACCCGGAGACGGCCGGCTCAAAAACGCTCCCTTTCGCGTTCGAAGGAGGGCCCGGTGGACGAGGCGCTTTTCGAGTCGTTGCGGGCCCTCCGGAAGGAGCTGGCCAATGCCCAGCGGGTGCCCGCTTACATCGTGTTCAGCGACAAGGTCCTTTTGGAGTTGGCCGCCCGCCGGCCCGGGAACGGGGCTGAGATGTTGGAGGTGCCGGGGGTGGGGCCGGCAAAGCTGGAGAAGTACGGACAGGCATTCCTCGAACTTCTCCGGAGGCATCCGGGCCAGGGTGAGAAATGAGGTCACCGAGAAGACCGGTCCTTGTCTGATTCCATCAGTGCCCGAGCGCTCCTGAGGGAACGCGACTTCCTGGTCTATCTGACAACCCGGGCTTTGGGTGTTCTTGGAACCGTTGCCCAGAGCGTCACCATGGGGTGGCAGGTCTATGACCTGGCCCGGGCCGAGCGTGGGATTGCCGAGTCCGCCCTGTACGTCGGACTCCTCGGGTTGGCCACATTCGTGCCCCTCTTTTTCCTGGCTCTACCGGCGGGTGTGGTGGCCGACCGTTATGAGCGGAAGCTCGTCCTCGCGCTGAGCTTCGCAGCTGAGGCGGTGTGTGCTGGAGCCCTCGTAGGTGCCGCGCTCCTCGGGGTCCTCTCGGTCCCGGTCCTCATCGCCCTCGCATTCGCCTTCGGGATCGCCCGGGCATTCCGGGCCCCGGCCGGTGTGGCCTTGGCACCGATGCTGGTTCCTGCGGTTCTTCTACCACGGGCCATTGCCTGGAACTCGCTTGCCTTCCAGATCGCCACAATCAGTGGTCCGGCCCTGGCCGGATTTGTTGTGGGCCGTTGGTCCTCGGCTCACTCCTACTGCGTCTCCCTGGTCCTCTACACGGTGCCGATCATCGCCCTCGGCTTCATCGCACGGTCCACAAAGCCCCAGGCTCAGTCGGGTTCTCGTCTTCAGCAGGTGAGGGAAGGACTCCGGTACATCTGGAGCCAGAAGGTGGTCTTTGGCGCTATCTCCCTGGATCTTGTTGCCGTTCTGTTGGGAGGCGCCACCGCCCTGCTGCCTGTGTTTGCACGGGACATCCTGCAAGTTGGCCCGGAGGGATTCGGCCTGCTCCGGTCCGCGCCGGCCATGGGGGCGGCGGTGGTCGCCCTGGTCCTGGCCGCACGGCCCATTCGCACCCATGCCGGGTTCGCAATGTTCTTGGGCGTAGCCGTTTTTGGGATTGCCACCATCGTGTTTGGCCTTTCCCGATCGTTCTGGCTCAGCATGGGAGCATTGGCAACGCTTGGGGGTGCCGACATGGTATCGGTGTACGTCCGCCAAACCCTCATCCAAATCGTAACCCCGGACCCCATGAGGGGGCGGGTCGCCTCGGTGTCGTTTCTCTTCATTGGAGCATCGAACGAACTGGGAGAGTTTGAGAGTGGCGTGACGGCCAGGATCTTCGGACCGGTGATGGCGGCGGTCCTCGGTGGTGTGGCTTCTTTGTTCGTGACGGGACTTTGGGCCAGGCTTTTCCCAACCCTGCGGAAGGTGGATCGGTTGGAGTAGACAGGACGACGTCATCCCACCGGAGCCTCCTGTGTGACCCCGTACCTTGCCTACTCCTTAACCCAGTTCACATGTTGACTCCCCAATCTCGACAGAAAACAGATGCCTGAGACCCACAAGAGGGGGACGAGATGAACAGGCGAACCATAACCGCAATGGCGTTCGTGCTCGGAACGCTTTTGGCCGGCACCGCCGCCCCGGTTCACGCGCAAAACCCGGAAATCCGGTTCGACCACAACCATACCTTCGGGGAGGTGGTCGAGTATCTGGAGGACCTTTCGAGGGAATTTCCGACCCTCACAACTCTCCACAACATCGGAAAGAGCTATCAGAATCGGGACCTCCTCGTCATCGAAATCACCAACAAGGAAACGGGCGAGGGTCTATCCAAGCCCGGGTTCTGGATGGATGGGAATCTCCACGCCAGCGAGGTGATGGGCGCCGAGGTCACGCTCAAGAACATCGATACTCTGGTGAAAGGGTATGGAAACGATCCCTTCATCACCGACCTATTGGATACCAGGACTATCTACATCATGCCGAAGCTGAATCCGGACGGGTCGGAACACTATCTCCACAACCCTGATGGGATGCGAAGCAGCGTCCGACCCCACGACTCGGACCGTGATGGGAGCTTCGATGAAGATCCTCCGGAGGATCTGGATGGAGACGGGTACATCCTCCAGATGCGGGTCAGAGATGTCACCGGCCCCATGAAAACCTCAGTGGAGGATGCCCGCCTGATGGTTCGGGCCGACCCCGGAGAACCGGGTGAGTGGCGGACCTATTCGGAGGGGATCGACAACGACGAGGACGGTCGCTTCAACGAGGACGGCGTGGGTGGCCTGGACATCAACCGGAACTGGCCAGGTCAATGGCAGCAGGAACACATCCAGGGGGGTGCGGGGCCCTACGCATTGTCGGAACCAGAAACCCGAGCGGTAGCCGAGTTCCTCCTCTCGCATCGGAATGTGACCGGGCTCATCAACCACCACATGGCGGGGAACTTCGTGTACAGGCCCCCCACGGCCCTTCACTTCGACCCTGTCACCGGGGAGGAGGAACCGCCCTCCCAGGCCGACCTGGCCGTCTTCAACTTCTTCGGCAGCAAGTACACGGAACTCATCAACGGCCAA
The DNA here is from genome assembly GCA_965365235.1 of uncultured bacterium. GTDB lineage: Bacteria > Gemmatimonadota > Gemmatimonadetes > Longimicrobiales > Gaopeijiaceae > CBDUAX01. Next base: position 3,244 of record CBDUAX010000120.1, on the reverse strand, counting down.
GATGTGGTCGCGGTCTTCGGGCGGGGCGGCCCCCCCCGGTACGGGGCGATCTGGGGGGTGATGATCGGGTGGGCCTACGACCACTACGGCGTCTTCAGCTGGGTTCCGGAGATGGGGTCCTACGCTCCGTTCTGCGACTACGACGACGATGGGAACGCCACGGAGATGGAGCGGCTCCGGTGGAACGACACAGAGATGGATGGGAAGATCTTTGTGGACTGGAAGCCCTTCAACCACCCTCAGCTTGGTGAGGTCGAGATCGGAGGGTGGGTCTCAAAGGTCTTCGATCCAGCCCGGGGCACCTATACCAACACCATGACCACTCCCGGCCCGGTGTTCGAGGAATTCCTGGAGGAACACACCGCCTGGAACAATTGGATGGCTTCCATGTCGCCGCTGGTGCGGGTAACGGAGGTGATGGCCACCCCCGCCGAGTCGGGGTATGTGAAGATCCATGCGAAGGTGCAGAATCAGGGCTACCTGCCCACCAACGTCACAGAGCAGGCGATCCGAAATCAGACGGCGAAGACGGTGAAGGTGACCCTCTCCGTAGAGGGCGGCGAGTTGGCCTTCGGAGACGAGACCGTGGATGTGGGTCATCTACCGGGGAATCGGTCTCTCCCGGTGGACGTGGAATGGATGATCAGGTCCGATGGGCCAGGAACACCCAGGGTCCGGGTGACTGCTGTGTCAGAGAAGGGTGGGACCCACTCGAAGGCCCTGAATCGGTAGGGCCCCAAGGCCCGGAGCTTTTGAACGACCGCTAGCCCCCCCTGGTTCGGACTTCGATCACGCCAGCAGGGTAGCCGGTTCCGAACCGGGTGGTGGCATCGGCGGAGTTGAAAAACCGAATCTCCTGGATCGAATGCACGGATATGCTCCGGAGTTGATCGAGCTCGCCCCGGGGCATTCCGTCTACCGCCAGTTTCGGATAGACCTGTCCGGAACCCTGGACATTCACGGCCCGCCTTGCCTGAAACCAGCGGGGGCGTAGCTGTTGAATGACGTCAAAAGCCGTCAACTGCTGGAACGGCTCCAATTCCTCGAGGGTAATAAGATTTCTATGGCGCCCGCCGGGCCCATCCTGGCCGGTGGTGACGCAGCCCGATGGCACCAGCGCCGCAAACACGAGGAATAAGGTGGCGTTGCGCATGGTCGTCCTCCTGAAGGGAGACGGAAAACTCCCAGCCCCACGCTCGTAGATCTTCTTGGATAGGTGGGCAGGGGGCGCGGGTGGGGTCGGCCTGAGATTGGTTGGCCGGCAAGCGGGGCTCACGAAGGGCTCTGAAGCAGAGATTCGGAAAGATTCGAAGGAGGGTCCCATGTTTAAGCTCCGACTCGCTGAAAGGCTAGGTAGTGGCCTGCCGGTGGTTGCTGTTCTTCTGACCGGGGGGTGCTCCACAGCTCGGGCGCCCTGGAGTGAAAGCGACATTCCCCAGCCTACCTCTTCCGTCGAGGCCCTGGAACCGGAGGAGAGCGGCGAACTCATCACGGCAGAGGACATCGCCGTCACGGGCGCCACGACGGCCTGGGAGGCTCTGGAACGTTTGGTGAAGTTCGGAGAATTCACACGCAACTCCAGGGGCGAGCCGGACCGGATCCAGAGGAGGGGAAGTTCCACCTTCGCTCTCCACGAGGACATGAAAATCTACCTGGACGGGATCCAGGTTGTCGATGTCAAGCTGCTGGACGAGGTCCCGGCGGGGGCAATCGACCACATCCGGGTACTGACCGGTCTGGACGGCACCACCCGATACGGTACCGGCTCCGGGGACGGCGTGGTTCTGATCTTCACCAGGGGTTGAGCGAGGGGAAGCGATGGGGCGGTGAAGGAGACAGGGGGTGAGTCTTTCGACCCACCCCCTCGGTTGTTTTTGTGGCTGCTGTTCTCCCCTATGCCCCTCGGTCCAGACAAGCCACAAAATTGGGGTTGTTTTCCTCTTCCTGAGGGATGACGAAGTCCACGTCATCTCCGAAAACCCCTCCCTTGAAATAGTCTCCGCTGGGGAATACCGAGGTCACTGGCCGTCCATACTGCCGGACCAGACGACGCAGGTCTCCAAGGCGATGCCCATCCCCCCAGAAGGTGAACGCCCGCTCATAGAACAAGAGATCCACCCGGGCCTCTTCTGTTCCAGGATCTACGAGATCCTCCAACCCAAAATCCGCCCTGACCTCGTTGAGCTTGCTGAGAAAGGTGTCCACATCGTTATTGGCCAGTGCAGCCTCGGCTTCGATGTACCGGGCCTCGTGGCCGCTAGCCAGGACCACGGGTTCGTGCCAGGTCGGGTATTTCATCTGGTGGTAGAGGTGGGTGGTCTCATCAAATCCGTTGCCACCGCTGTCCTCCCACGGAACGCGGGGGTCATTTGCCGACCGAAAAGGCAGGCCGTTGATCCCCTCGTTGTCAGAGATCGACCACCGCTCCTGATCCTGGCTCATCTCGTAGTGGGAATTCTGCTGTCTTCCAGAGTTGTCTGAGTGCTGAATGAGATAAGCCCAGTCTGTGGGTATGGAAGCCACCAAGGCTGCGGCCTCCGCGTAGCGGTCCAGGTCCACCAACGCCCGGGCCTTCCCCACCGTGGCCAACCTCACCTGATTTTGGTCGCCCCCCGCCTCGGCAATTGCCATGTCGAAGCGGGCGATGGCCATCTCGTAGGTCTCGGTGGTTGTCGCTTGCTCACCCAGTACCAGGTCACCCTGCCGGGGCGCATCACCGAAAGGCACCCCAGAGCAGTAGTTCTCACCGAAGGTGAGGTAGAGGTAGGCGTTCAGATTCCACATCTCGGCGACCCGGGGATCCGACGGATCGATTTCCTCCAGCGTCTCGGCGGCGTTCTTCGCCGCCACCCGGGCTCGATGAAGCCTGTTGAACATCCCCCCCAGAGTACCGTTGTTGTAGTCCACCTCCCTCTGGTCGACCTCCTCACGGGTGGGGAAGGTGCCGGAGAGGTGGTATTCGTCGGTGAAGAGCCCGACGTAGATGGCCTGGCCACCACCGCTGGCGGTCAGCGCCCAGGCAAAGTCACCGATGGCACCGGCCCAGAAGAGGTCTGCCCCCTGGGCTCCGCTCAGGTTTTCCGGAACCACCAGGTCCGGATCCGTGACGTCCAGGAGGGAATCGCAGGAGCCGAGCCCCATTGTGAAGCTTGCGGCCAGGAACAGCCCCGCGGCGCCCTTGAACAGCTTCTTGGTGTTCATGGTAAGTCTCCTTTCCGCAGAGCTAGAAGTTGAGGGTGAGTCG
>CBDUAX010000119.1:0-10016 GCA_965365235.1 uncultured bacterium | reverse complement strand
CCCGCCGGCACCGGCCTTTTTCCGAACTTCTCATGGACCGCACCGTCCAGAAGGCGCGCGAGCTTCCTCTCCACGACGGCCGCGTCACCGGAGGTCACCTCCGAGGACATCCCAAACCGCTCCAGGACCAGATGCGCCAGGGAGCCGAACGCCAATCCGTCCATCTCCCGAGCCTGGTCATCCAGCGGCCCGAGGCCCAGGAGACGTTCCAGAGCATACCGGTACGGATCCTTCAGAAGTGCGGCGAAATCGGTGACTCGGATGCGTGTCGGCACTTCCTGGATCCGGATAGGATCCTCTGGGGGGGCCAAAAAACGGCTCCGGGACCGAGGGTCGCCGGAAGGGGTCGGAGGACGGGTCCGAAAGCTCCCCTCGTCATTCTCGAGGAACCGCCGGATTCGCCCTGCAGCCTCCTCCTCGGGTGCAGCAAAGAGAAGGGAGCTCAGGCGGAGGGGATCCCGTGCGGCATTGGTGCGGCCCGCCACCAGATGGACCTCTTCTCGGGAGGACAAGAGGGCGGAAAGGAGGTAAACGTCGCGGGCGTATCGGCTACGGTCATCGGGAATGCCCAGGTGGCTCCGAAGCGAACCCGGCAGGAAGGGGTCGGCGCCCACTGCCTCGGGTAGCGTACGGTCGTTCACCCCTGTGAGAACCACAACCGGGGCATCGTCCAGCGGAAGCTCCAGCCATCCCAGAAGTTCCACCGCCTCTTCCTCAGGGTCCGGGGGAATCATGTCTGTCTGGACTTCCGAGAGAAGGACAGCCAACGCTTCGGAGGCTTCCACCTCCTCATCCAGCCCTGGGGGCAGGGCCCCAAGCTTCGCCGCAACATTCCTGATCCTCGTAATGGCCTCTACCAGATGGCGGACCCAACGAACCCTCGAATCCAGGGGTTCGGCGCCATAAACCCGGAGCAGGAACTTCAAGATTCTCGGCATCCATTCGGAGAGACGCCGCCTACCTCGGAGGTCGGAAAGAGCCAACCCTTCTTCGACCCGACTCTCGAGTATTCGCATCTCTTCGGCCGATCTGTCCCCACCCGGCACACGCCCACCCACAGCGGACTGAAGGTGTTCGGTCTGGAAGCGGTCCAGGATCGCAGCGGGGCCGGTCACATCGGCTTCCGATCCCGCCGGGTCCAACAGCCCGGAGAGATCCGGGTGCCGGACCAGGGCGGCGTATGCCGAAAAAGAACCCTCGGACAAGAACTCCGACAACGCCTGAAGGAGAGGAACCGGCCCGACATTTCGGAGGGGGGTCCCACCAGCGAAGCGGCTGGGGACCCCCGCCAAGGCGAATCCCCGCTCCAGGTAGGGAACGAGCTCGGGGTCCGGCACGCCCACCACGATTTCCTCGGCCTGGAAACGCTCCCCCAGGGAGCCCAGGAAACTCAGGACGGCGTTGGCCTGATCCGGGGGACGGTGCACCACGTCGATTTGCCGGTCATCCAGAGGGATGTGGGCCTTCTCCCATCCCTCGGTGAGGAAACACCCAATCGAATCGAACCGGTCACCCATCTCCTCCGGGGAATAAATCAAGGCTCGAACCGGTCCCGGAAGGGACTTCACCATCCTGTGCACCACCCTGGGCAATTCCACCACTCCCATCAGCCACACATCCCCGGGGTTGGCGAGGACACCTCCCTCCAGGGCCGCCGACCGTTCCCGATCCAGGTCCCCGAGTCCCGCCTCGTCCAGGATGGCCAGGTAGCGGCCCTGGACCCAGGCCAGGACCTCCCATCGCACTGTATCGTCGTAAGGAAAGCCCTTCTGGAAGGCTCGGGCGATACTCTTGAAATCCCATCCTTCGGCACCGACCTCTCGGTGTAGGGCCTCCACGATGCCCGCCAGGGCCATCCAGCCCCCGGTACTCGTGGGGAGAGAGGGGAAGACCGACTGAAGGTATTCGGGATCGGTACGCCGGAGGGCCTGGGCGAAGGCGTGTCGGGCGGTGGTGACGTCGACCAGAGGTCGTTCACCCCGATAGAGCAGTTCGGGAAACTGACCGATGGTGGCCAGCCTCGGGGGTGTGAGGCGGAGACCTCGTTCCTCCGCTTCCTCCAGGATCAACTCCACCAGACGCCGGCCGGCCCGGGCTCCGGGTGTGACCACCACAACCCGCCGAAGATCCAGCTGCCCTGCCTCGGCATAGTGATCTGCCAGGATCCTTGCCGCCTGGGGCAATGCCGGAGCGTTCCAACCGAGAAAGATCCGATGGACGGTGGACGCGGTCATTCGGGAAGGGTCCCTGTGCGAAGTTGGGTAAAGAGTCCCTGGAAAGCAGAGTGGTGGGTAGCGACAGGTACCGTCAAGTCGTGCCACACGCCGCCCCGGGACCACACCCCTTCCACCTGTTTCCCACCGTCCGGGGACCACCTTGTCCGAGCCGGGTTTCGACCACTACCCTTCCCTCCTCCAACCCTCACCTCCAGAAAAGGGGACTCCTTGTGTCCGCTCTCTCCTGGCACTTCCACGGGCCCCTTCGGCTCCAGCACTCCCGAACGGCCCGGACCGTCTTCCTGGCCCTTCTCGCCTTCTCCCCTCTCACCAACGGTCTGTTCCCGATCCCAGCGGTTCTCGGTCAACCGGCCTCGCCGACGAGACCCCAGTTGGACGCTCTGGACCAGAGGATACAGGCGGAGATGGAGAGTCTCAGGATTCCAGGTGTTCTGGTGGGTGTGGCCTCACGCGGTGAGTTGTTGTATTCGAAATCCTACGGATTCGCCAACGTGGAATTGGGCGTGCCGGTCACCGACTCGACGGTCTTCGAGATCGGGTCCATCAGCAAAGAGTTCGTCTCCGCCGCAGTCCTGCTATTGGAGGAAGAGGGACGGTTGGGGTTGGACGACGGGATCCACGAGTATCTGCCCTTCCTTCCCAGCGAATGGTTCGGAGTGACGGTCCGCCAACTCCTGACCCATACCTCGGGGATCCCCGACTACGAGGAGATCCAGACCTACGAAGCGTATCGGTTTCGGTTCACGCCTGAGGAGATCATCCGGGTGGCGCACAGCAGACCGATGGATTTTGCTCCTGGCACAGGGTACTACTACAGCAATACCGGCTACTTCCTCCTGAGTCTCCTGGTGGAGCATCTGGAAGGCAGGCCATTGGGCCAGCTCCTTCAGCGGCGGATCTTCGGCCCTCTGGAGATGGACCAAACCCGCATGGCTGATCCAGAGGCCATCATCCCACATCGGGCCTCCGGTTACTATGTGAACGGCACCATGGAGCTGGTGAACCGGGACCCGACCCAGACGTCCTCCACCCTGGGGGCCGGAGGGATCGTCTCGTCCCTTTTCGACATGGTGAAGTGGGACGAAGCCCTCTATGGGACGGACCTCCTGAGCGCCGAGTCCAAAGAGGCCATGTGGACCTCCGTGATCCTTCCAGGCGGACAGGACACCCACTACGGTTTCGGCTGGCGAACAGGGGAATACAAAGGCCGTTGGACGGTGGGCCACAACGGGATGGTGGCGGGGTTTGTGGCCGCCTTCCTCAGGATCCCGGAAGAGGATCTGGCCGTCATTGTCTTCGCCAACCGTTACCGGGCCAGTTCCAGCCGGATTCGGGATGCCGTGCTGGAGGTGTTCCTGCCAGCGGAGTGAGAACCCGAGAGGGGCTGAAGGGAAGAAACGGTTGGAGCACGGGGCCTGATCCCCTATGCTATCTGGATGGATATCAGAACCAAGCTCATTTTCGTCCTGGTCCTCGTGACGCTTGGCAGCATGGCTGTGCTGGGACTCACCATGTATGCCCAGTCCGAGGGTGCCCTCCGAGATAGCCGTCTGGAGCTGCTGGAGGCATTGGCCAAATCGAAGCGCGATGGGGCCGAACAGGTATTCGAAGGGTGGATCGACAGGGTCCAACTCGTCGCCAGCCGAACGCAGCTTCGGATCTCACTACGAGAGCACAATCGGGGAGGTACGGGATCAACCCAACCTACGATCCAGCGAATTCTCGAAGACGCCGTCGCCGCTGTCGGGGTCATCGATGCACTGGCGATCGACGACCTGGAAGGCCATCGCCTGGCCACGGCGGGAGCCCCGATGGAGCCCGGTGGCCCGGACCTTCCCTATTCTGCCCAGCCGGTGGCTGAGGGTGTCTTCTTCAGAGGCCTTTCCCCAACCGCAGACCAAAGGCTCAGAGTCGGTTTCGTATCCCGCCTCACTTTGGAAGGCGAGCCCCTGGGGGATCTCCACGTCTGGCTCAACGCCCAGGCCCTTCTGAGCCTGGCGGAAACCCGGTCAGGCCTGGACGACGCCGAGTCCACCGAGACCATCATCGTCACCAACGACGAGACCGATCAGCCACGGGTCCTGCATCGCACCCGGCCCGGTGGGCCGGAGGTCTGGGAGCCGGTGGAGCCCGGCGGACCCAGAGATCCCATCCGAAAGGCGTTGGAAGGGGAAGAAGACGTTTTCACCGATCTCATCGATCGCGATGGGAAGAGGGTCTGGGCGGCCATCACCAACTACCCGGACGCCGACCTGTACCTGGTGGTCAAAGTCAACGAGGAGGAGGCCCAGGCCACCCTCTCCGATTTCCGGAGCCGGAGTACCGATGTCGGCCTTTCCCTTGGAGCGTTCGCGATCGTGATCGGGACGATCCTCGGGTTCCGCTACACCGGTCCCATCATCGAGTTGGCCAAGGTGGCGGACCGCATTCGTGAAGGAACCCTGAGCGCCCGAGCCAGGGAGGCCGGGGAAGACGAGGTCAGCCTCCTGGCCCGAACCTTCAATCAGATGGCTGACGAAATGGAGCAGCAGTTCTCCTTGTTGCGGGAGTTCCAGCGTTATTTCGATCTGTCCCTGGACATGCTGTGCATCGCAAGCCCCGATGGGTTCTTCAAACGCGTGAACCCAGCCTTCGAACGGATCCTGGGTTGGCCCACCGAAGAGCTACTCAGCAAATCCTTCCTGGAGTTTGTGCATCCCGACGACCTGGAGAAGACGGAAGCGGAGATCGCACGGTTGGCCCAGGGCCTACCCACCATCTCCTTCGAGAACCGGTACCAGGTTTTGGGCGGTGGTTACCGTCACCTCATGTGGACCGCTCATCCCGATGAAGACTCGGGTTTGATCTACGCCATCGCCAGAGACGTGACCGAGTTGGACGAGACCCGGAAGAGAACCGCCGACCAGATCCGATCCCTGCGCCATCGCCTCGAAAAAGCCGAGGCGTCCAAGAGCAAGGGTTCCTGAACTCCATGAGTGTCGTCATCCTCCTCGGGGGATTCATCTACCTCCTCCTGGGAGCCGACCTTCTGGTGCGCGGTGCCGTGGCTCTCGCCCGGCGGGCTCGGGTCCCTCCCATCGTGGTGGCCCTGACCGTGGTGGCTCTGGGAACCTCCCTGCCCGAGCTGGTGGTGAGCCTCCAGGCGGCGGTGATCGGATACCCGGGGATCGCTCTGGGGAACGTGGTGGGGAGCAACATCGCCAACGTCCTCCTGGTCGGGGGTGTTGCCGGGATCATCTTTCCGTTGGCCCATCCGGGTGGCTCCATCCGGCGGGACACGGTAATGATGATGTTGGCCACCTTCCTCTTCGTCTTCTTTTGCTTGATCGAGGGAGTGAACCGCTTCGCCGGTATCGTCTTTCTGGTGGGATTGGTGGCCGTCATGGTTCCCACAGTCAAAGGCGCCATGAAGGCCCACTATGAGTCCGAGGGGAGGGCGCCCATGGAACGAGTCCTCGGACTTCCTTCCCATCGACCCGTGATTCTCATCTTCCTTGGATTCGGGCTCCTCACCCTGCCCCTGGGAGCGCGGATGGTGGTGGACGCCGCCGTGGATATCGCTTTGGCCCTCGGGATGCCCGAGGCGGTGGTGGGACTCAGCATCATCGCCTTCAGCACCTCCCTCCCGGAGTTGGCCACCACCGTTGTTGCCGCCCGTCGCCAGGAAACCCAGGTGGCCATGGGGACCCTGGTGGGCTCGAACCTCTTCAACATCCTGGCCATCACCGGCGTGGCGGCCTCTGTGGCCCCTTCTGGAATCGCAGTACCCCGGTTGTTCCCCTATCTGGACCTACCGGTCATGATGACGGCCGCCGCCTTCATCACATTCCTGGCCTGGACGAGACGTCCCCTGGGCAGGAAGGCCGGGATTGTCCTTTCTAGCACCTACCTGGCCTACATCCTGGCTGTGTTCGTCCTGAGTTGAGGCCATGAACCTCACCAAACTCTTTCGAAAGACCCGGCGGCGGATGAGGCACTTCGAGGCGACCCGTCGAATTGTCTCTTTCGGCGGCGTTGGAAGCAGCAGCCTTGTGGCCCACCTGGAAGGGGGCGACAAGGACCGGGTCTGGTATCACTCTCGGGACAAGCACTGCATTCATCCAGAGCTGCTGCCGGAGGTGGAAAGAGGTCTGGAGGTAAAGGCATGCTTCGTATTCGGGAACCCCTACCATGCCGTGCTCTCCGTCTTCCGTCGGGGCCTCCACCGCAGGCATGAAAAGAGCATGTCCCGAACCATCCCCGGTTATCGCCCTGTACTCAGGAAAGACACGACGGCGCTGGAGTACCTTCGGAATGGGGTCGACCGTTTTTTCTTCGAGCAGCACCTGGACAACTGGATCGGGTACGAGGGGAATGCGGTGACCGTCCTTGCGGTGAAGTACGAGCACCTGGACGAGCACATCGGGGAAGTGATGGACTTTCTGGAATGTTCCCGCCCCTTCCAAGTCCGGCCTCGGACAAGCCGATTCGACCAGGAGCCCACCTCGGTGCAGGAGGGCCTGGAATCCATGTACGGAACGCTGAAGGCCCGTATCGACGCGTTGCCGTCACTGATTCCCGTCAACTGAATCCGGAGGTGTTTCCCCCCGGCTGACCCGGCTCTTATTATTCCCTCAGGCCGTCACCCTTTCCTCCCTCCTGGGAGAACCAAATGCCCGGACCCCAGCGCACTTCCCTGGACCGACGTGGTTTCCTGAAGAGTGCAACAGCGGGACTCGTTCTTCTCCCACACACGAAGCTGGACGAGCTCGAAATCCGCCTGGGGAGGCGGAAGACCACGGTGGCCCTTATTCGAACCGGTGATCGGAAAGCCGGCGTCCGGAGGGCTGTGGCGCTCCTGGACCCCAAGGGGATCGCAGGCCGAGCCGTAAACCTGAAGCCGAACTTCAACACCTCTGATCCGGCGCCCGCCGGGACCCACAACGACACCCTGATCGAAATCGTGAAGGAACTCAAGGAGCGGGATGCTCGAGAGATTGTGGTGGGGGAATCGTCCTTCCCTCCCACCCGGAAGGTCATGGAGTCCAAGGGGGTCCTGGATTTGGCCGACGAGATCGGGTTCGGAGTGGTGGCGTACGATGAGATCCCGGACAATGATTGGATCCACTTTTCACCATCGGGGACTCATTGGCCCGAGGGCTTCCACCTGCCCCGCCATGTAGTGGAGTCTGAATTCAACGTCAGCACCTGCTGTTTGAAGACCCATGGATCGGGCGGAGTCTTCACCATGTCCCTGAAGCTGTCGGTGGGTCTGACGCCCAAACCTATCCGGAGGGGGATGCACCGCTCTCCCCACATGCGACGGATGATCGCTGAGCTGAATCAGGGGTACTCGCCCCAACTCATCATCATGGACGGGGTCCAGGCCTTCACCGACGGAGGGCCCTCGACGGGAGAGCTGGCCCAGGCCGATGTGATGATCGCCGGAACCGATCCGGTGGCTGTGGATGCCGTAGGCCTGGCGGTTTTGAAGGAGCTCGGCGCAAACGAGGCCATCATGGGGACTCCCATCTTCCAGCAGGAGCAGATGGCCCGTGCCGTGGAGGTGGGCTTGGGGATCGAGGGGCCTGAGGAGATCCAGCTAGTGACGGACGACGCGGCAGGGGAGGCCTACGTAGCGAAGCTGGACGCGATCCTGGCGGAGGGTTAGGGAGTTCCCCCTGACCCCTCGTCGATGTCGATTCCGTACTCCTTCATCTTCCTCCAAAGGGTGGTTCTCCCCATTCCCAGGACGCGGGCAGCCTTACTCCGCACGCCTCCCGCTTCTGTAAGAGCCACCAGTATGGCCTCTCGTTCCGAATCGGTGGAGTCGGGTTGGACATACCGGTCCAGTCCCTCCACGAGATCGGAACCGCCCTCGGTTCGGACCTCACGAATTCCCTCGGGTAGGTGTTGGGTCTCGATCCTGGGTCCATCCGAAGCCCGGATCAGGGCGCTCTCCAGGACCGAAAAGAGCTCCCGAACATTCCCTGGCCAGGCGTGGGCCTGGAGTAGCCGCATGGTTAGAGGGGAAAGAGAAACCGGAGGATCAGGCGAGGGGCCGGTTGGGGTCCCACTCCTCTGCCGAAGGAAGTACTCCACAAGAAGTGGGATATCCGCCGGCCTCTCCCGGAGCGGGGGCACGTCCAGCCTGAAGACATTCAATCGATAAAAAAGATCCTCCCGGAAACGGCCGGCTGAGACCTCCTCCTCCAGCTTCCGATGGGTCGCCGCCAGGATTCGCACATCCACCGGCCTGGCCTTCACCTCTCCTACCGGAAGAACCTCCTTTTCCTGTAGGACCCGGAGGAGCCGGTGTTGGAGGGCCCCGGAGACATCCCCGATCTCATCCAGGAGGAGCGTTCCGCCGTGGGCGGCCTGGAATAACCCCGGCTTGGCCCGGATCGCCCCCGTGAACGCCCCCTTGGCGTGGCCGAACAATTCCGATTCCAGGAGGGTGTCGGTGAGGGAAGCGCAGTTCACGGCGATGAATGGACCGGTGCGGCGGGACGAAGCCTCATGGATCCCCCGGGCCACCAACTCCTTTCCTGTCCCGGTCTCCCCCTGGATGAGGACCGTGGTATCTCCCGGGGCGACTCTGGCAATGGACTGGAAGAGGGCCTGCATTGGGGGGGCCCGGCCAATCAAACCTTTGGGGCCATCGGGTGCTCCTCCGGGGAAGGAGGGTCGACGCTCCAGGAGGTCGGCCACCTTTCCCGTCAGAACGTCCGGCTCCACGGGTTTTGTGAGGAAGTCGTCCGCCCCGGTGTGCAGAGCCTTGACCGCCGTCTCCACGGTCCCGAAGCCGCTGATCATGAGAACGGGGGTCCCCTCCCCCCACCGTCTGAGAACTTCCACCAGTCGGATCCCATCGATGCCCGGCATCCGGAGGTCAAGGAGGATCAGGTCGAACCCTCCTCCTTTGAGGGCTTCCACTGCCCCCTGGCCATCCTCGGCCTCCACCACCCTGTACCCCTCTTCTCGAAGGAGGGCCGAGGTGGAGACCCGGAAGGCTCTGTCGTCATCCACCAGGAGAAGGCGTGCCGCAGCCACAGGGCCGGAGTCAGGCATGGGTCTCGTCGGGGATCGGGAATTCGATGGTGAATGCTGCCCCCGGCCCGTCCACCCGGTTGTTGGCACGGATCCGGCCTCCATACGTGCGGACGATGGCTTCGGCCGTGAAGAGCCCGAGCCCGACACCATGGACCTGGGCCTTGGTGGTGAAGAAGGGATCGAAGATGCGTGGGAGGATGGCCTCCTCGATCCCCGGACCTCGATCCACGACCTCGATCTTCGCCATCCCGTCGACCTCGGAGACGATGAACTCGATGGGGCCTTCGTCCCCCATGGCTTCCCTGGCGTTCAGCCCCAGGTTGAGGAGAACCTGCTTCAATGAATCCGTGGCCACACGGGCTTGAATCGCGTCGGACCCCACCACCGACACGTTCAAATCGAGCCCAGGGGCGGTGCCCGCCTTGAGGAGATTCGCCACTTCCCGGGATCGGTGCCCGCCTTCAGCAGGGTGGCTACGTCCCGGGCTACCCGGGTGGCCTCGCAGGAGGAGTTCTCCGGATCCCTGGGGCGGTGGACATCCAGCATCTGCTCCGTGAGCTCGTGCATCCTCAGGAGCTCATCGATGGCCATGTCCGCGAACTCCTGGGCTTCGGCATCGCCACCCGTGCGTCGCCGAAGGACTTCCAGGCAATTGCGAATGGAGGCGATGGGGTTACGGATCTCATGGGCGAGGCCAGCTGCCATCTCGCCCAGAGCTGTAAGACGGCCAGCGTGGGCGAGCTGAGC
>CBDUAX010000118.1:0-10048 GCA_965365235.1 uncultured bacterium | reverse complement strand
CGGCAAGCGGCAGGAATGTCCTTCGAGGAAGCGGTGGCGGAGTTCAAGGGGAACTTCCAGTTCTGGGACCGTCACTGGTCGGCCTGCATGGAAGGCCACAGGTACATCGTGAAATAGACCGGTTCCGACCGTATCTTCGGGCCAGGGATGGAACGGCCCCATGGGGAGGGGATCCCCGTGGGGCCGTCAGCTTGTCAGGATTGGGTCAGCGTCGAGGGGGAGTCACCCCCATCCTGTCCTCGGCCCCTTCCTCCACCGCCCACCCCCCGCCCAGCGTCTTGTAGAGCCGTACGATGGCCGAGTGATGGAGCTGTAACGACTCGGAGGCCATGAGCTCGGCTCCGAAGTAGGCGCGCTGGAGATCCAGGACCTCCATGTAGCTGGCCAACCCGCCCTCGAATAGGGCTTCAGCCACCTCCAGCCCCTCCCTGGCGGCATCCAGCTGCCGGAGGCGGGCCTCATGCTCCGACCGGTAGGTCTGAACCGATACCAGGGCGTCCTCCACCTCCCGGAAGGCATTAAGCACCACCTGCTCGTACCGGTTCAATGCCTGCTCCGTCTTGGCCTTCTCTGCCTCCACCCTGGCACGGCTCTTCCCCGCGTTGAAGATGGGCCCCACGATGTTCCCACCCAGGTTCAGGAAGGTGTTCGTGGATGTGAGCTCTCCCAGACTGGTGGTCTTCACCCCGGTGGCGGCGGTGAGGGACAGAGAAGGGAACCGGGCCGCCTGGGCGACGCCGATGAGAGCGGTTTGGGCGTGGAGGGCCCGCTCCGCCGCCAGGACGTCCGGGCGGCGCTGGAGTAGCTCCGAGGGGAGGCCTGCCGGCACCTCCGGAGGGAAGCGCTGCTCTGCCAGGCTATTCCCCCGCTGGATCTCCGACGGGAGTTGTCCCACCAGGAGACTCAGGACGTTCTCAGTCTGCGCCCGCGCCCGGAGGAGCTTCTGGATCACTGCCTCGGCGTCGGCCAGCTCCACCTCAGCCTTCCTCAGGGTGATGGCGGGAACCAGGCCTCCTTCCGCCCGCGAGGCCAGGAGGTCCAGGGATTCTCGGCGGGTTTCGACGGTGGCCTCTACGATCTGGAGGCGAGCATCCAGGTCCCGGAGGACCAGGTAAGCGCCGGCAATGTCCGAGACGAGACCCAGGGTGATGGTTCGAACCGCCTCTTCCGTGGCCAGGAGCCCTTGCAGGGCCGCCTCGTTGGAGCGGGCGATGCGTCCCCAGAGATCGATTTCGTAGCTGGCTGAAGCCGAGAGCTTGAAGTTGTCCAGGGCACTGACGGAATCCGTCCTTGCGGTCTGCTGATAGAATCCGATTCCGACGCCCACCACACTCGGGTAGAGGTCCCCCCTCACGATCCCCAGATTGGCTCGGGCTTCAGCGATCTTCGCCAGGCCCTCCTTCAGGCTTCGGTTGTTCTCGAGTCCACCCCGGATCAGGGTTTGGAGGGCCGGGTCCTGATAGAGCTCCCACCATGGCACATTGGCGACGGACTCCCCGGAGGGAGCCTCGCCCCTGAACTCGGCCGGCGCCGGTGTGTCCGGAGGTTGGAAGTTGGGCCCCATCTTGCAGCCCAAGGGCAACAACAGCGCGAAGGAGAGGATGAGGGCCCGCTGGGGAATTCCTCGGGTCGACTTAGAAGCGTTCATTCCACCCACCTCCTACCCCGGGTGAGTCGTTCCAGGAGGCCGAAGGCCAGAACCACATAGACGACGGCTCCAATGATGTAGAGGATGCGAACGAGGAGGGCTGAACCTGCTTCCGCCTCTCCGGTGACGGTTGGACCCAGGATGAGGAAGAAGGTGGTGATTCCGCCGCCGAACAGCTTGCCCAACAGCCGGTCCGAGAAGATCCATCCTCCCACCCAGAGGCCGGCCAGGAAGACCAGGAGAAGGAAAAAGGGGAAGGCGGGAACCCAGGTGAGAAGCTGATAAATCACCACGGCCACCAGTCCTCCCGCCACGTTGGCCAGGATCAAACCCTTCCCCACCTTCAGATGCTTTCCATACTCCGATTCCAGGCCCAGGAGGATGGCCATGACCAGAGCCACGGTGGCGCCTGTTATGGAGAAGAGCTGAAAGGCCACCGCGAAGGGGAAGAGCACGACGAGGCTCCGGAGGGCCAGGGCCGCCCGAACCTTGGGTGTCGGAGAGGCATCGTCTGTCGCCTCCCCCTCCCCAGCCCCAGCTTCGGCCTCCGCTGTAGCCCCTGGAGCGATCCCCACAGGATCGGGGAAGACCGCCGCGGCGACGTAGACCAACCCGACCGCCACAATGGCGGCGAAGATGAGGCCGTCGATGGTGGCCAGGGCCAGGGAGACGGAGACCGTGCCGATGACGGGCACCACCAGGACGCCCAGGGTGAGGAGAACCACCAGGATCGGCTTCATCCCCCCTGCCTTGGCATAGAAGAGTAGGAAAAGAGCCAGGGCGGTGAGTAGAAGGTGAACGGCCGGGTAGGAAAGAGTCGGCAGGAACACCCGACCGCCCACCATCAGGGACCCACTCAATACCACCAGGAATCCGATGGCGGCCTTGGGCGGCATGACCTTGGGCATGGTCAGGAGCTTCGCCGCCAGAACCGGGGTGATGAAGGACAGGGGCCACACGAGACCCAGGCCGATGGCCGCCGAGAGGGTCATGCCGAAGGCCAGGCGTAGGATCTTGGCCCGCTGCCGGCTCAAGGCGAGGTCCGGGGTGAGGATCCCGTTGGGAGCTGTTGCTGCCTCAGCGGACATACGACATCCAGCTGAAGAAGCGCGTGATCAGACGACCCAGGGGGTTCAGAAGGGCCCGGTCCCGGGTGAAGACCATGACGCTGGCCTGGGCACCCACCCGCAGGATCTCTTGCGGAACTTCTGGATCCAGGTCGATGAGGACCGGGAACCGTTGGGGCTCTCTCAACCATCCCGTTGTCTGGGAAACCTTGGGAAGCTGGCCCCGGGACCCCGGGGCACCGTAGGCCACTCCCAGCCCCACGCTCCGGACCGTGCCGGTGAAGATCTCTCCCGGGGCCACATCAAGGAGAATCCGGACGGGATCTCCCGTCTCCAGGTTGGCCAGGTTGTTCTCCCGCATGTCGGCCCGGATCCAGAGACTGGAGGTGGAGACGAAGGTCATGAGGGGCTGGCCCGCCGCGGCGAAGTGCCCCACGTCCAACTCGAGACTCTCGATGGCGCCGCTGCTGGGGGCCCGGAGAACGGTCCGGGCTAGGTTGACTTCAGCATTCTCCAGCCCTGCCATGGCCGCCCGGACGGCGGGGTTTGCCTCGCCCATCTCCCCCAGGGCGGCTCGGGCCCGCTCCACCTCCGCTTCGGCCGTGGCGACCCCGGCTTCTGCCTGCATCAGGGCCGATTCGGCCCGGTCCCGGTCCGATTGGGAAAGAGCGTTGGGATTCCGCTCACTGATCTGCCGAACCCGGTCCACTTCCAGCCGGGCCAGACTCTCCTGGGCCCGGGCGGCCGCCAGACGAGCCGCCGCTGATTCGACGCCGGCATCGGCCACGCCCAGCTGCTGGATGGTGTTGTCCAGCGTCGCCCGGGAGGAGCGCACCGCGATCTGGTATTGAGTGGTATCGATGCGGACCAGGACCTGACCGGGTTCGACCACCTGGTGGAGATCGACCTCGATGGCCGTCACATAGCCCGAAACCTGGGGCACCACTGAAACGGTGTACCCCTCCACACGGGCCTGGTCCGAGTAGGGCATGACCCGGTCGGCCCGGATGTAGAGGAGGAAGAAGATGAAGCAGAGGGCCAGGACCGCCAGCGTAATGAGCCTTACCGGATCACCTGGCTTGGGTTTCTTCCCGGTGGGCCCGCCCCCGTCCTCCTCACCCCCCGGAACGGAGGAGGGCGGGTCTCCGGAATTCTGGGAGCCGGGCTCTGACGCTGCCCCTTCGCCGTTCTCGCTCATGTGGCGGCGGCCTCCGGCACCGTAGTCTCCGGCATCTCACCCCGATTGAGCCAGAACTGGTAGAGGCGGTAGCCAATGCCTAGGACAACGGCCCCCAGGAAAAGTCCCATCATTCCCATGCTCACCATTCCTCCGATGGCGCCCATTAGGATGACCAGGGAGGGAACAGGCACCCCCCGGCCGAGAAAGATGGCTTTGAGTGGTGCGTCCGCGAGGCTTCCGACGATGGCGAAGACGGCGAAGACGATGGCCCAGAGGATGCCCAGGTTCGCGAACCCCCAGATGATGGGCCCGAGCATGATGAGGAGCATGGGGATCTGGACGATGGCGGTCACAAAGGCGACAAGGGTGATGAGCCCCGGTGCCGGGATCCCGGAGAGGAAGAGGCCGACGCCCAGGAACGCGGCCTGGATGAACGCCACACCCAACACACCGGTCGCGACGCTATTGATGGTGGCGCCGGCCATGCCCACAAAGTCTTCGTCGAAGTCACCCTCGATCCGGTTCGTGATGGCCCGGAGAGTCCCGATGGCCGGGCCCTTGTACGTGAGAAAGACCGAAGCGATGATGAGGGCCAGGAGGGTCTTCAAGACCGTGCCTCCGACCCCGGCAAGGAAGCCGAGAAACCAGGTACCAAAGGACCTCAGCTGGGGTTCGAACTGGACTACGGCTTCCTGGAGGTCGTCATGGGCCAGCTGCATTGCGGCGAATACGCGCTCCCCCACCAGGGGAAGATTCTGGATGGCTTCAGGGGGTGGAGGAGCTTCCAGCGTCCCAGCCGCCATGGACTCCCGAACGGAGCCGATGCTCCCGGCCAGGGATCCGCCGATGAAGTAGGAAGGCACCACGATGAGGAGGACGGCGCCCAGGGAGAAGACGGTGGCGGCCAATCCCCTCTTCCCTCCCACCATCCCTACGAGCTTCTCGAAGAGCCCGTTGAAGGCCACCGCCAGGATCACGGACCAGGCCAGAATGAGAAGGAAGGGTTTGACGATGATGAAACACCAGATTACCAGGAGGGCGGCGAGAGCGATATGGAACGCCACCTTCAGGGAAAGTCCGGTGATTCTGGTATCGGACATGGGGCTTTGAGCCTGCATGGATCCTCCAGGAGTGGGGGAACTCGGTTTGCATTTATTCTTGGCCCCGTCCGGCCTCAGAAACCGGATCGGGCAAGCTATTCAATTCTGGGCGATCCTTCAGCCCGAGCCGTCGTTGGACCTCCCCGGCAGAGCCGGAATACGGAAACCCCCGCTGTGAACCCGGGCAATCTCTCAGTGTTCCGTTCAGGGGGGTTGGATTTGTTTCCGGTGCTCCGACCCTTACCTTCACCAGGATCTTTTGTGACTGGATAGGACGTTGGTCCTACCTGCCTCGCCCAACCTACACGACCCGACTAACCATGGCCAATCGGCTTACCTTCCGCTTCCGGGGCCTCTTCGTGGCCTTGCTCACGATCTGGGCCGTCGGGCCTTTCCTCCAGCAGGGTGACCTGGGGAGGAACCTCCTCCAACTGGTCCTCACCGTGGTCTTCCTGGCGGCGTTGAACGCGGTGACGGATACCCGTAGGAGCCGGGTGACGGCGTTGGTTCTGGCCGGACTGGCCATCCTGGGGATCTGGATCGCTCAGGTCTCCCCCGCCGGAAGGAGCCTGACGGCCATCGGGTGGCTCCTCAGCACCGTCTTCTTGGCCTTCACCGTCGTCAAGATCGTGGGGTATGTCCTCCGGTCGAAGGAGGTGACCTCGGAGATTCTCTTTGGAGCCCTCTGTGCCTACCTGCTCCTGGGCCTCTTCTTTGCCCTGGTGTACTCTACGGTAGAGCTATGGCAGCCGGGCTCCCTCAACCTGCCCACCGCCTCGGCTACGCCCGCCCTCTCCGATGCTCCGCAGTTTTGGGTCATCACCTACTTCAGCTTCGTGACCCTCACCACCCTGGGGTTCGGGGATATCGCGCCACAGACCCCGGTGGCCCGATCTATGGTGACGCTGGAGGCCCTCATCGGGCAGCTCTTCCTGGCCGTCCTGATTGCACGGATCGTGGCGCTCCACATCATGCACCAGACGGAAGGGGGCACAGGGGTGGGTGGGGAAGACCGGGAGGAGTGAGGTTGGTTTATCCTCCCAGCAGAGCCCGGAAGGTGGCGTGATCTCGGATGGGGTCCCAGACCGCCCGGGCCTTCAGAGTCTCCGGCGTGAGGCCCGTGGGTGAGCGGAGGAGGACAATCAGGTCTTGAGCGGCAGCGTCCATCTCCCCCAACTCAGCATTCGCCTGAGCCCGGAGCAGGTTGAACTCCCACGCCTGAGAGGAGCGGGCTTCCGGTAGCGTCAGACTCTCCAGGATCGACCGGGCTTCGGCATCTTCACCGGCTCTTGCCAGGGAGAGAGCCAACTCGATCCTGGCCAACGCGTCGGTCCATTCCCCCTCGTCCTCCAGCCCCCCCCTCCTGAGCCGGTCCGCGACGGAGGCCCAGAGGCTTTCCGCCCCTTCTCCCCGACCGGTCATCTCCAGCTGCCATGCCTTAAGGCGGAGGAGGTCCTGGGGGAGTTGGGCGTAGCCAGCTCCGGGGCTGAGCCCATCCACGAAATCCGCCCGATCACCCAACGAGAGGAGCTCAGGGAATTCCAACAGGTGGAGGCGGAGTGTCGCCGAATCCGAGTTGCTCCGGGCCAACTCCTCTTGCAGTAGGCTTTCCAGAGCAGCGGTGCCGCCGCCCCGGGCCAACTCCAGGTGCATTCGGGAGGAGAAGATGGGAGCAAGAGCCTCCGGAGCATCAGAGGAGAGCCCTGTGGCCAGCCGAAGATGAAAGTCGGCCTTCTCGAAGTTCCGCAGGAGCCGAGCCATCTCCCCCGCTTGGAGTTGATACAGGGCTGATCCCCGGACCAGGTCTACCGCCTGGTCGCTGAATTGGGCGGCCACCTCCACCGAGGCCAGCCGGAAGTTTCGGACGGCTAGCTCCCGGAGGGTCGGGGCGCTGTTGGGGATTCCCTCGAGCGCTCGATTCAGGTGATCCAGGTCCTCCAGCGTTCGCTGCTGGGATCCTGGCATCTGGGAGCCCTGGAAAGCCATGGCGAAGTGGGCCTCCGGGAGACCGGGGTCCAGGGAGAGTGCTGTTTCGGCAGCAACCCGAGCTCCACGAGCATGTTCGGCCCTGGGCCCTTCCCGGCCCGCTGCCCGGAAGCTCCACTCGTGGGCCACCGAAAGCCAGGCGTGGGCCATTGCGAAGTCGGAATCCACCTCGGTGGCCCGCTGGAGCGCTTGGACCGCCCCGGCCAACTCCCCTGGGTCGAAGGTTCGGATGGCCCGGGTGAGCCGTTCCGCCCCATCCAGGTAGGCCAGGTAGGCTTCCTGCTGGTCTGTGGGTGGGGCCTGGATCCGGGCTTCCGCCTGGGGGGAGAGGGTGGCGGCAAGGGTAGAGGCAACGTTCTGTGCGATCTCTGCCTGGACCGCGAACACGTCGTCGAGGGTTCGCTCGTAGCTCTCTCCCCAGAGCTCATCGTTGGAGAAGGGATCGATCAGATGGAAGGTGATCCGGACCTGCTCGCCGGAACGCTGCACACTCCCGGTGGCTATGGTCCCGACGCCCAGCTCGTCGGCGATCTCACGGATATCCCGTTCCCGGGGGTCGATGTCCAAAACCGAGATCCTGGGAATGACCCTGAGGTCCCCGATCCTGGCCAGGTTGGCCAGGACCTCCTCGTGGATGGCGTCGGCGAAGAACCGGTTCTCGTCCCTGACACTCCGGTTCTCCAGGGGAAGCACGGCAATGGAGGTCCGGGCGGGCGGAGGGGCTGTGGTGGGGTCGAGGGCTGGGCCTCCCCCCCGGACCAGGGGTTCCAGAAGCCACCCTCCCACGATACCCACCGAGACGAAGAAGACCACCAGGGCCACCGACCCCGGAGAGAACCAGGTGGCTGGCCTGACCGGGGTGTACGACGGAGAGGAAGAGGTGTCGGTCGAGTCGGAAGGAGCGAGTGGTCGTTGGGGGGCCATCGGCTCCGTTTGGACGAAACCCCGCGTGGTGAGATCGAAGTTCCAACTCACCACCAGGGTCACGGGGATGCCCAGAGCCAAGACCACCACCACGGCCTGGAGTGCCCACCCCGGCAGGCCTAGCACCGGGATGAGGATGTCTGTCGCTTCCAGGACCGCAAAGGCCGAAGCCAGGTAGACCAAAAGGGAGCGGGCCACCCGACGGCGCTTCAACTCATGGAAGAACCGTGGGAGGCCCCCTTTCCGATCAGGCATTCATCCCTCTCCGAAAGAAGGCTCGTCCTGACGGCATTCTAACAAGGACCGGAGTTCCGGCCCACTCCCCTCCGCCTGGGATCACCCTCCGGGAGGGAACTGATCCAGGATCATCCGAACGGCTGTGTTCGCCCGAGCCTGCTTTTCAGCCGGGTCGTCTGTCTCGTGGATCTTCCCTTCGGCCGACCCCCGCCACACCAACTCTTTGGAGGCAACATCCAGGAAGTCGATGATCAGCGTACCCTGGGTGTACTCCCGGGAATAGGTCTGGCTCGTGGCCATGGCCGGGCCATACCTGCCGTATACCCCCCGGTATCCCCAGCCCCCCCCCCAGTAGGTGTTGACCGTCTCGTAGTCGACCTGGTCCTCGAGAATCAGGTGGTACCCCACCCGGAAGTTGGGCTCTCCGGACTGAACGAACCGGAATCCCCGTTCCTGTAGCTCTCCCTCGATGGCCGAGCGGATACGCTGGTCCAGGAGGGGGTTGTCTTCCCGTGGGTCTGAGGTGGTGCGGCCCGTGGGGGCCGGCATCCATCCCCAGGTCCTGAGGGCAGAGAAGTTGGCCTGGGGGTTGAAATCTTGATTCACGGAGATGCCGGAACAGCCGCTCAATACAAGGGCCAGCACTCCGAGGGATACAACTCTGTTTGTTGCCATGGGTCACGATTCTCCCGGTCTGGTTTCGACTCTTGAATCTTTGAGCTGAATTCTATCGCCAAACATAACGAAAAACCCCTCCCCTGGGCTTTTGATCCCGCCCTTCCAACACCATTATCAGGACCCAAACTCCCGAGAGGGGGTAGGTCGTCTAGTTCGCCTCGGATCCAGGCAGGATCCTCCCCGTGTCGATCCCGGTTTTTTTATGAACCGAAATTGCCCAAAGGACCCCACATGAGACCGCAATACAGCCGGTTCTTTCTCCCGATCCTCGCCCTCGGGCTCATCTTCACCGCTTTTTCTCCCGCCCAGGCTCAAGTGGCCATAGGCGCCCACGCTTCCATCAACGACGTGGGTGGTGCCACCTGGGGGATCGGCGGCCGGGTTGGTGTGGTGCTGAAGCAAACGTACGACCTCACCATCGCCCTGGAGGGGGTAGGAGACTACTACTTCCCGCCCTGCGATGTCCTGGAATGTGATGCCTATGGCTTCCAGGCCAACCTCATGGCACGGCGTGGACTGACGAGCTATGCGGAGGGGTACCTCGGCATTGGCGTGATCTGGGAGGATTTCAGTTTGGAGAGTGACCAGGACCGATTCGAGGGTGACGACATCGGGTTCAACTTCTTGGTAGGGACCCAGGGGGGGCAGCCCGGAAGTGTCCGCCCCTTCGTGGACGTTCGGATCTCCTTCTTCGACGATCTCCAGAACCAGATCGGCGTTTCCTTCGGGCTTCGAGTGCCGATCACGGGGCGGTAACTCCGCCGATCCTGGGGTGGTGGATCCCGGGACCGTCCATCTGGGCGTCACTGTATCGTGTTAGAAAGCCGGGCCACCAGAGGGATCCCTGGTGGCCCGGCTTTCCTTCGGCTCAAACCCGAGTATTCCCTAGAAGTAATACCTCAGATTGAAGCTTCCCGTCATGGCGTTGACGGACCGGTCCGACTCCAGGAGTGGCAGGCTTAACAAGGTGCCTTCGAAGCCAAGGGAGAAATCCGATCGCCCAGTGTAAGCGATCCCCGCGCTGAATCCGGTAGCGTGATCGGCGATATCGCTGTTCTGAGGAACAAAACGATCGTGGGTGATGGACGTTGTGAAACCCACCGGAATCCCGCGGAGTGGGAGGAGATCAAGGCTCGCCATGGCACCGAACCGTGAGCCAAGCTCGTCCCTCCCATCTGTTTCGAAGGTGTCGGCGTACCCCAGGTCTCCGGAGGCCAGAAACCCGAGC
>CBDUAX010000117.1:0-10070 GCA_965365235.1 uncultured bacterium | reverse complement strand
ACGATGGCGAGCACATCCTGGCGGGAACGGACGCGGGGCTGTACGAGACCTTCGACGAAGGCCAAAGCTGGCGCCACTTCCCGAATCTACCCATCTCCCAGTTCTACCATGTGGCCCTGAGCAATTCGGAGCCCTTCTACGAGATTCTCGGCGGGGCCCAGGACCTGGGCACCCTCCTGGGGCCGGCCCGTACCACGAACCTCGAGGGCGTTCGAAACCGGGACTGGTACGTACCAATGGGGGCCGATGGGTACCATGTGGCCATCGATCCTACAGATCCCAATACCCTCTATCTGGAAACCCAGGTGGGGAACCTCTACCGGTACGACCGGCGCAGTGAAGAGGCGATCCAGATCCAGCCCCAGCCTGCCCCGGGGGACCCGCCTGAGCGCCGGAACTGGGATGCGCCGTTCCTCATCAGCCCCCACGACCCGGACCGCCTCTACTTCGGATCCCAGCGGCTCTGGCGAAGTGACGATAGAGGGAACTCCTGGGTCGCCATCAGTGAGGATTTGACCACGGATCAGAACCGCTACGAGCTGGAGTTTCTGGGCCGGGTCTGGAGTGTGGACGACCTCCACGACAACGGGGCGATGTCCCAGTATGCCACGCTCACCTCCATCTCCGAGTCGCCGGTTTCGGCAGGTATCCTCTATACCGGGAGCGACGACGGGTTGATTCATGTGAGCGAGGATGGAGGTGGGAGTTGGCGACGGGCGGCGGCCCTCCCCGAGGTCCCGGAGCGAGCTTTCATCAACGACGTGAAAGCATCCCAGCACGATGCGAACGTGGTCTTCGCCGCAGCCGATGCACACAAGAGGGGAGACTATCGCCCCTTCCTGTTCAGGAGCGAAGATGCCGGCGGCAGCTGGCGCTCCATTGTCGGAGACCTTCCCAAAGAGACCATCGTCTGGGCGGTGGAGCAGGATCATGTCCATCCCGAACTCCTCTTCATCGGGACGGAGTACGGCCTCTACTTCACTCCGAACGGGGGTGCCAACTGGCACAAACTCGGGGGTGGTGTCCCCACCATCGCCTTCCGGGACGTGGAGATTCATCGGAGGGACCAGGATGTCGTGGGGGCCACCTTCGGCCGGGGCTTCTACGTGCTGGACGACTACTCCCCCCTTCGATGGATGGCCTTGGGGGCTTCTCAGGGGGGGAGCACGGTGCTCCCGGTGAGGGACGCCTGGTGGTACGTGCCCAACGTGCCCATGCAGGCCCGGGGGAAACCCACCCTGGGCAGCGATGACTTCACAGGGGAGAATCCGCCCTTCGGTGCCTTGATCAGCTATTTCCTCGATGAGGTTCCGCTGACCGGGAGAGAAGAGCGTGAGAAAGATGAGAAAGAGCTCCGGGAGAAGGGTGCCGACGTTCCCTTCCCAGGGTTTGAACGCTTGAGGGAAGAAGGGCTGGAATCGGGACCCCGGGTTCTCGTCCTTGTAAGAAACGGAGCGGGAGAACCGGTCCGATGGATTGAGGCTTCGGCACGGGCGGGCCTCCACCGCGTAGCCTGGGATTTGCGGGGGCCGGCGCCGGATCCGGTGGATCTGAGCCCGGCGGGGCCTTCGTCCCCTTGGGCCACACCCCCTCGAGGGCCTCTTGTCGCGCCAGGTCGTTACTCGGCGGAACTGGTCCTGGTCACGACGAGCGGGGTTGAGACCCTGGGGGACTCCCAGGAGTTCGAGGTGAAGGCAGTACCCACGGCGCCGTCCGGAACCGACTTCCAAGCGGTTGCCGCCTTCCAGTGGGAAACCGCGGAGTTGATGCGAATAATCCAGGGGGCCGGTGAGGAAATCGGTGGCGTCCAGGAACGGCTGGCCCACATGAGAGCTGCGCTGGCTCGGACGCCCAGAGCCGATCCAGCCTTGTACGGACGAATGGATGAGGTCGGCAGGGCCCTGGATGGACTCAGCCTCCGCCTTTTCGGAGACCGGGTTCGGGGAAGTTTGAATGAGCCCAGCGTCCCCTCCATCAGTGGGCGTGTGGCGCAGGTCGTGGGAGGCCACTGGGAAACCCGGCAGGCCCCCACCGCCACCCAGAGAGAGAACATCGAGATCGCCCATCGGGACTTTCAGCTGGTGGCCCAGGAACTGGCAGGCCTTCTGGAGGGCGATCTGAGACGACTGGAGCGGGACCTCGAGGCAGCCGGGGCACCCTGGACTCCGGGTCGCCGGATCGGGGGTGGGTGATCGGAATGACCGCACAGGAGAATCCACCGTTTGTGGCACGCCTGGGGTTCTTTATTGGCGCCGGGGTCCTCCTTGCACTGGCCATTCGGTTCTTTTCGCACATCTCGCCGGAGAACCCCGGATCGTTGCAGGTGGCTTTTTCCCTGGGGTCGGCTTTGAGCTCGGGTGCCCTTCTCCTTCTCCTTTCTGCCCTCTGGCCCAGCATGGGTCTCCGGGGCGGGCCTGTCATGTCCGGATTGAGATGGGGCGGGGTGGTGGGTGGGATTGGATTTCTTGGAGGCTTCCTGGGGCCCCTGCTTCTGTACCCCGAGGTAAACCTGGGCCCGATCCTGGGAATCCTGGTGACGGGGCCTCTGGGGTGGAGCGTGGGAGTGATTGCAGGCTTGTTCCTGGGAGCCCTCCGGGATGGCACGAAAGGGGGCCGAGACGGTCAGGGCAAGGAGAGGTTTTGAGGGGGTCACCGACCCCCGGACCCGAAGCCTCCAAGGGTGGCCCCTTCCGGAAGGAGATGTACTGAACCATGGCGCATTCGGCAGCGGTTCCGTTCACGCTGAAACGTAGCCAGGACGTCCTTGGCTCCAGCTACATGACTACCACGACTGAGACCGTCCATGGGCTTCTGAGATTGGATGGGGATCGGGTGGTCATCCAATGGCGACTGGGCCGAGAGACAGAACACATCGGAACGGAGATTCGCACCGAGCGAGAGTACGAGGCGGTGCGGGAGGTTGTCGTTCCTCTGGACGCCCTGGCGGGGGCCCACATCCGGACTTCTTGGCTCGCGCCCTGGCGGGGCGGGAAGCTGGTTCTGACTGCTGCGGATCTCCAGGCGTTCGAGGACGTGGCTGGTGAAGGCGGGCTTCGTCAGAAACATCCTGCAGAGCTGGTGGTCCGAATTCGCCGCTCGGACCGAGTCCTTGCCGATGAGTTCTCTGCCGAGCTGGTGTTGGCTCTAGCCGAAAGGGCCTTGGAGGCCCACCAAAGGCGTTCCCTGGTACAGGGACGGGAAAAGCCGGTGGCCGAGAACCCGGAGGAAGGCCGGTGATTCTCTCTTCGGATCCCCTGCTCCCGAGGGGACCGCTCTTTCGTCGACGCCACTTGTGCTCCGCCCTGGTGGCCTTTGCCCTGACTGTCGCACCGTTGGTGGGCTCAAGGGCTTTGCGGGGGCAGGAAGTGATACAGGCGGGCCGGGAACCGCCGGCCTGTTTCTGGGAAGGACCTCAGCACGCCAGATCTGGAACGGTCCCATCGGGTCCGAGGAGCTGAAGGGGGTCAGTGCAGGAGTCTTCGCAGATGTCCAAACCCCCCTCTCTGTTCTTTCGATCCGAGCCGGGGCCGGGTACTCCGGACGTGGTGGGGCGGTTTGGGACGAGGTGGAAGATCCAGGCAAGGAATCGGTGGCGAGAGTCCGAAGCCATTATCTGAGTCTTCCTCTACACGGAGTTGTCGAACTGGGCCTTGGCCCCCTGGCCGGATATGCCTTCGGGGGGCCCACCGTGGACTTCCTCCTCTCAAGTGAATGTTCCGCCCAGTTCTGCCAGTTCATCCGAGAGGAGAAAACGACGGGGGTGAGTGTCGCGGTTGGGGTGGGCCTGGCACTAGATCTGCCGAGAACGGTTCGGACCTATCTGGAGTGGCGCCTCACCGAGGGCCTGGGGGACGCCTACCTCGGAGACCGAGACTCGGCCAGGAACCGAACCGTCGAGATCCTGGTACGGATGGGAAGGGCGTTTTGAAACCATCTCCACCCCTCCCCATTCTTCGATCACTCGTCCTCACGACGATCCTCGTTTGGGCTATTCCCCGGGGTATCCTCGCGACCGGGGCCAAGGCCATGGCCCGAAGGTACGACATTTCTCCGGACCTCTCGGGCCCCGTCCTCCTCTTGCTGGCCCTTGGCGTTTCCTGGGTCGTTCTCTTCGACGCCTCCCGGAGTCGAACCCGGATCTTTTGTCAGAACCTCGGTGTGGCACCGACCACCCTCTTTTTCCTGGCTTTCTGCACCGTGGTGGCCTGCGAGGTGGTCCTGGCATTCGGCCCGACCCTTCTCCGCTCCCTGGGTGGTGGATGACCGGTATGGATCCTCTCTTTGTCGCGGACTCCTACGGGAAGACCTTCGGATCCAGAGAGGTTCTGAAGGCAGCCACCGTCTGGGCGGTTCCCGGTACCATCACGGTTCTCTTCGGGAGGAATGGGTCTGGGAAGTCCACCCTCATCAAAGCGGCTCTCGGGCTTATCCGGTCGGAGTTCGGATTGGTCCGGTATGACGGGGTCACGCACCTGAGACCGAAGCTCCACCGACTGGCACGCGAAGGTTTGATGTACCTTCCGGACCATGGGCTCCTGTCCAGGGGGAGGACCCTGCGGTGGCATCACAGGCAGCTCGGGCTTCAGCAGAGACGAGCCATGGACCCAAGGATGCTGGAGGCGGTTCTGGCGACGCCTCTTCTGGACCATCGACGGGGCCAGATGTCAGGTGGGGAAAAGCGACGGGCGGAGTTGAGCTTGGTCCTGAGCCGCAGACCGCGATGCCTCCTGGCAGATGAACCATTGGCGGGGATCGCTCCTGCCGATCGGGAGGTGATTTCCGGAGCCCTTCGGGCCCTGGCCGACGATGGATGCGCGGTGCTGGTAACCGGACACGATGTGGAATCCCTCATGAGCTTCTCCGATGACGTGATCTGGGTGGTGAGTGGGACCACACATTGGTTGGGGACCCCGGCCTCGGCCCGGGACCATTTCCAGTTCCGGCAGGAATACCTGGGCCCACAGGGCAAAGCCTGAGCCGGCAGGGCGGGAAAGGGAGAGAGGCAGTGGCAGCGTCCAACCGTTGAGAGAGACCCTCGAGATGCGACACCGAGATTTGCTGAAACCGATCCTTTTGCTGTTCCCCCTCTTCTTCGCCCTCCCAGCCGGAGCCCAGGAGGAAGCAGTGGGGGACACCATCTCCGTCAACGGTTTCGAGATGTACTACGAAACCCTTGGTGAAGGAGAGCCTCTACTTCTGGTTCACGGATGGTCGGGAAACGCCGCGTACTTCGCACCTCTACTCCCGGAGCTCTCCAACCACTACCGCCTTATCATTCCAGAGCTGAGAGGGCATGGCCGATCCACGAACCCGGAGGGGAGCTTCTCCACCGTCCAGGCGGCCAGGGACGTGGTCTCCCTGTTGGATCACCTCGGCCTTTCGGAGATCAGGGCGCTGGGGGCCAGTGCAGGTGGCCTGACGCTCATACAGATGGCCCTCCAACGGCCCGAGACCCTCAGCAAAATGATCCTGGTTGGCGTGGGGTCCCGGTTTCCCCAGGCATGTCGAGAGAGCATGCTGGCAGCGGATGCCGATGACTATCCCCCTGAATGGTGGGAAGTGATGCGTGAACGGCACCCCCGGGGCGACCCACAAATTAGGGAACTCGTCAAGTACCTCCGCCAGCTTGCTGCTTCTGAGGTCGATGTTGACTTCACCCCGGCGGCCCTTTCTTCCCTGACCACGGAGACCTTCATCGTTCAGGGAGACAGTGACTGGTGCTTTCCACCTGCCCTGGCCGCCGAACTACACGAAGGCATTCCGACCGCTTCGCTCTGGGTGATCCCAAACGGAGAGCACGTCCCGATTCTGGGGCCGAGGGCCCCCAGTTTCCTGGAACACGCGTTGGCCTTTCTTCGGGAAGAGCCCACCGGGGAGAGGGGGAACCTTTGAGGAGGGTTGCCCACGTGCCGAGTTCCGGGGCGTTTAGAGGTGGCTTGGGCCTGGTGCTCATGGCACTGGGAGTCGGGGGTTTCGGTGAACGGAGTGGAGCACAGGAGAGGTGGCAGGACCCAACGGTTTTCGACGTCAATCGTGAACCGCCTCGGGCCACCTTCCTCCCGTTTCAGTCGAGGGACGCGGCCCTTCAGGGAGATGTGTCGGCCTCGTCATTCTTCCTGTTGCTGAACGGTCCCTGGAAATTCGCGTGGGCGACCCACCCGGAAGCAGCTCCTGACGGTTTTCATGACCTCCAGTTCTCCGACGGGGCCTGGTCGGAGATCCGGGTTCCCTCCAACTGGGAGCTCGAAGGGTTCGGCGTGCCACTGTACAGGGAAGCAGGTGTCCTCCCTGGCCCTGCCGGATTTGTTGATCCGGAAAACAACCCCGTGGGGAGTTACCGCAGGTGGTTTGATCTCCCTGCTGGGTGGGATGGGCTCCAGGTCTTTTTGCATTTCGCCAGCGTCGGTGCGGCGGTGGAAGTCTGGATTAACGGGCGGCCCGTTGGGTATGGGGAGGGAAGCAAAACCCCCACGGAGTTCAACGTCTCGGAGTACCTGAGACCGGGCCGTAACCTCCTGGCCGTACGAGTCTGGCGATGGAGCGCGGGGAGTTACCTGGAAGACGTGGATTTCTGGCGCTTGAGCGGAATCGAAAGGGACGTTTATCTGTTCGCCCAGCCGAACCTCCATGTCCGGGACTTGTTCGTGAAGTCAACCCTCGATCCCACGCTCCAGGACGGCGTCCTTGGTGTTGACGTGGAGGTGAGGAACCAGGATGAGAGACCCTCCGCCGGACGGATCACCTATGAGCTGGTGGATGTCAGGGGGCAGACTGTCCTTGCAGGGCAAACCGCCCTCCAGCTCGCACCGGACCAGGAACAGATCGCACGGTTCCAAGACACCCTTCCCAACCCCCTGCGGTGGACAGGCGAAACTCCCAACCTCTACACCCTTCTGGTGGAGGTCCAACCGGATCAAGGGCCCGCCCAGATTCTCCGACAGCGTGTGGGGTTCAGGACCGTCGAGATCACAGATGGACTTCTCAAGGTCAACGGGAAAGCCGTCACCCTCCGGGGGGTGAACCGGCACGAGCACAGCCCGGAGTCCGGCCGGTATGTGCCCGAGGAGTTGATGCTTCAAGACATCCGGCTGATGAAGGAGATGAACGTCAACGCGGTAAGAACCAGCCACTACCCTAATGATCCCCGGTGGCTGGAGTTGGCCGACGAACATGGCTTGTATCTGGTGGATGAGGCTTTTGTGGAATCCCACGGAACCGGCTATCACCCCGACACGACTCTGGCCAATCAACCGGAGTGGAGGGAAGCGCACCTCGACCGGGTCCGCCGGATGGTAGAGAGAGACAAGAACCATCCCTCTGTCATCCTCTGGTCTCTGGGGAACGAGGCCGGCGACGGGGTGCATTTCCAGGAGATGTACCGGTGGGTGAAGGAGCGGGACCCTGGGCGGCCCGTCGTCTATGAGATGGCCGACCTCAGGGATCATTCCGACGTCTTTTTCCCCATGTACGCCCGCATCCACGTCCTGGAGAACTACGCCAGCGCACCCAGGGAGCGCCCACTCGTCATCTGTGAGTACGCGCATGCCATGGGGAATTCGGTGGGCAACTTCCTGGACTACTGGGATGTGATCTACAAGTACGAGCAGCTCCAGGGGGGGTTCATCTGGGATTGGGTCGACCAGGCATTTCCGGTTGAGCGGGAGGGAGGCCGCTACTGGGGGTATGGCGACGACCTTGGGGGGGATCTGGGTGCCGGCAACTTCTCAGTGAACGGCCTCGTGGCACCGGACCGGACGCTGAACCCCCATGCCTGGGAGGTGAAGAAGGTCTATCAGCCTGTTGCGGTGCGGGCGCTGGACCTGGAAGAGGGAGCTTGGCAACCGGGTGCGTCAGTTGTTGTGGAGATCGTCAACCGATTCGACTTCCTGGACCTATCGGGGGTGAAGATGCGCGTCGAGGTGGCATCTTCGGATTCAGTTCTCGCCACCGAGTGGATCTCGAATCTTTCCGCCGAACCTCACCGGAGTGAACGGGTCACCGTTGGCACCCCCATCTTCGATCCGGACCCGGGTGAGGAGTATTTCCTGACCGTCGACCTCTTTCTCAAAGAACCGGCCGGACTCCTCAAGGAGGACCACCTCTTGGCTTGGGAACAGTTCACCTTTCCAGTGACAGCGCCCTTGCTCGGCGTGCCCGAGGACCGCTCCGGAAAGATCACCTGGAGGGAAGAGGGGTCGAAGCTCTTCCTCCGGGGTGAGATGGTGGATTTCGAGGTCGTATTCGACCTGGAGCAGGGAGAGTTGGATCGCTACCGGTTCCGTGGGGAGGAACTGATCCGAAGAGGCCCAAAGCCGAACTTCTGGCGGCCTCCCACCGACAACGACTATGGAAACCAGATGCCGGAGCGGATGGCGGTTTGGCGCGAGGCATCCATGGGCCAGCCCATGAGAAGAGTGGAGTACTGGCAGAATTCGGATCGGGATGTGGAGATTCTCGTGACCGTGGACTTGCCGTCGGTTGGGGGCCTCCACACCACCTCGTACCGAGTGTGGGGGGACGGTCAGATGGAGGTGGGTGGCGCCCTCTCACTTCCGCGGGCCGATCTCCCTGACCTTCCGAAGTACGGCTTGACCCTGCTCCTTCCCCCCGAGTTGACCGAGGTGAGCTGGTTTGGCCGGGGGCCCCATGAGACCTACTCCGACCGAAAATCCGGAGCGAAGATCGGAACCTTTCGGACCTCCGTGGAGGAGTTGTTCTTCCCCTATATCCGACCCCAGGAGACCGGGAACCGGACCGATGCTCGTTGGGTTACCCTGACTGGGGACACAGGCGGGGGGGTTTTGGTGGTGGCTGACTCGGTGATGGAGTTCAGCGCACTCCTCTTTGCCGACTCGGACCTGGACGAGGGAGAAGAGCCAACGTACAGACATGTCTGGGATCTGGAGCCGAAAGACCATGTGGTCCTGGACCTGGATCTGAAACAGATGGGCGTGGGAGGTGACACCTCCTGGGGCGCCCGTCCGCACCCAGAGTACCGGTTGCGGCCGGAGAATCACAGATTTCGTGTTCGATTCCTTCCTTTCGACGTCACCTCGGAGGAACCCAAGGCACTCATTCGGCAACGCTTGTAACTCCTGAGGGAAGCCGGTCTGGATTTGGTCAGAGGTGCAGCTGGCCCCACTTGTCATCTCGGAGGGTTCTTTTTTCTTTTCGTAGGTTCCGGCGTGGCCCGATGGGGGCCCTTGGATCCCATCAAAGGGAGGGGGTAACCGGTTTCCCCACCGAATTTTCAACGAATTACAGTGAGGTCGACGTGTCTGTTCAGGTCGTTTCAGTCTTTCTCTCTCTCTTTTCTGTAGGGGTTTTCGGATGGGCTCCCCCTGACCGAACGGTATCGGTCTCCAGCCAGGAAACGCAGATACCCTGTGGCACCGAATGGTACGTAAGGGAGCGGAACTGGCGGGGGTACATCGGAGAGTGGATGCCAGCTGAGGAGTTGAAGACCCGGGAATACCCCCTGGTGGAGACCTCGCAGTACCACCCCAAATGCCAGCCTACCCAGGAGCAGGAAGCCTGGGCCAAAGAGTTTGTGGAACGATCGTATCTCTCGGCCGTGGAACACGGATGGTTCGATTTTGACCAGGGCACCGCCGATGGGTTCATCCCATACAAACCGAACGTTAGAAACGATGCCCACTTCGTGAACGTGGAGTTCTCTCTGGACGACGACATCCTGGACCCCGATCGGCCCGAGTACCTCATGTACGAACCGACCGATGAGGGGATGCAGTTGGTGGGGTTCATGTATTTCGTCCGGGAACTGGGAGAGAGGGGTCCGCAGCCCGGGGGGCCCCTCACAATTTGGCATTACCACCAGTTCGACATCCCGGGATGTCTTGATCAAATGCAGATGTTCTCAGCCAAAGAGGGGCCGAATGGCCGCTTTTGCGAGCGGGGAGAAATGGTGGGAAATGAGAGCCCCGAGATGCTCCACGTCTGGTTTGTGAATCATCCGGAGGGGCCTTACGCCACCTCCATGCGACTGGAACCCGAGGTCCTTGCAGAGGGAATCCGGGAGGACCTGTTGCGGCTAAGGCCTCCTGGCGGGG
>CBDUAX010000116.1:0-10095 GCA_965365235.1 uncultured bacterium | reverse complement strand
CGAAGCCCGCTGCCGTTCTCCCGGGGTGGGATCTGGGATTGGTTGGATCGAGGCCGAAGAGATGACGTATCTGGATGACGGGACGCTCTTGATCCGGCAACGGGATCGATGTTTGAGGATTCCGGCAGTCGGCTCTGTTTCCGAGGTGGACCCAGCCTCATGCCGCCGGCCACGGTCCGGGCCGATGTTCTCAACCCATTCCCCAGCCTGCAGCTTCAGCCCGGGGAATGGCTGCTTGAGGATCCCCGCCAGAGTCTCCTCCTCCTTCTCAGATCCGGGGCCTGTGCCTGACCACGCATCACGCCCGGTCCAGAAGGGGTGTTTCCGCAGAAGAGGGAAATGATTGTTTCCTATGCTCTGGCATCCCGAAAGTGGGTGGTGGGAAGTCAGCGCTGGAGATCGATCATTTGCCCCGCCCCTTGGGCCGACTTCGGTGCTATTCGGAGGGTTCCCGACAATCCACCGCGGGCCTTATTGCGACGGGACCCCATTTCGCTAAGATCAGGGCACCCTCCCAAGCCCGAGGAGCGCCCATGAGCAGTCCGACCCTGAGTAGAGAAGGGACCAACCTCAAGCGCTCAGTGATGCGCGATCTGCTCAAGTTCGCTGTGGACCCGAACATCACTTCACTGGCCGGGGGACTGCCGGCAAGTGAGTTTCTCCCCCTGGAACCGCTTCGGGATTGCCTGGACGCGGTCCTGACTCGGGATGGCCCGCGAGCCCTCCAGTACAGTCCGCAGAATCCCGGTCTTTGCGCCTGGATCGCAGCGTACATGGGAACGCGGGGCGTGAACTGCACGCCCGATGAGGTCTTCATAACCAACGGGAACCAGCACGGCCTTGCCATTCTGTCCCGCTTGCTCCTGGATCCTGGCTCGCCGGCGGTTATCGAGGAAGTCACCTTTACCGGCATCCAGCAGGTTACGGTGGGCCGTGACGCAGCGGTGCGCACCGTTCCCACCGATCTCGACGACGGGGTGGAGTTGGAGGCCCTGGAAGACGCCTTCAGTGAATCCCCGGCCCCGCGGATGGCCGTCCTCATCACCGACTTCCACAACCCCCTCGGGGTATCGGTGGCCCCGGACAAGAGGGCGAAGTTGGCGGAGCTGGCTGCCAGGTACCGGGTCCCTCTCATCGAGGACGATCCGTACGCTCCCCTCCGGTTCAGAGGCGACGTCGTCCCGCCTATCAAAGCCTACGACGAGGCCGGATGGGTTTTTTACCTGGGCTCGTTCTCGAAGATGCTGGCCCCTGCTCTTCGATTGGGGTGGATGGTGGCGCCCACAGCGCTCATGGCCAGGATCACGACGATCCGGGAATCGTTCGATCTCGAATCCTCGACACTAATCCAGCGGGCGGTGGCCGAGTTTTTGAGCCGGGGGCTGCTGGAGCCTCACCTGGAGCGAATCTCGGAAGCCCACGGGGCCCGGCGAGACGTTCTGATA
The DNA here is from genome assembly GCA_965365235.1 of uncultured bacterium. Classification (GTDB taxonomy): domain Bacteria; phylum Gemmatimonadota; class Gemmatimonadetes; order Longimicrobiales; family Gaopeijiaceae; genus CBDUAX01. The sequence goes on along the minus strand of CBDUAX010000116.1, from coordinate 8,650 downwards.
CAGACGCTGGAGGAGGAGCTGTCCGGGATTGCACGGTGGAGCCGGCCCGAAGGGGGCGTGTTCGTTTGGGTGTCCCTGCCGGTGGAGTTGGACACCACCGAGATGTTCCACCAGGCCATCGAACAGAAGGTCGCCTATATCCCTGGCGGAGTGTTCTCCGTGGACGGGAGCACCAAGAATGCGGTTCGGCTCAACTTCAGCAATGTGAAACCGGACGCCATTCGTGGGGGAGTGAGGCGTTTCTCGAGCGTAGTCCGGGCCGCCCTCGACCGATCCGAATCCAAAATCTGAGCCGGAGGCAATCGGTGATCGACTTCACACTGTCGGAGGAACAAAAAGCGCTCCGAGACCTGGTCCGTGAGTTCGCCATACGGGAAATCGCCCCCATGGCTCCTACTCTGGACCAGGAGCAACGGCACTGTCAGGAGCTCGTGGAGAAGTATTTCGAGATCGGGTTCCTGCACTATGCCGCTCCAGAGGAGTACGGAGGCGCCGGGTTGGGCACCCTGGAAGGGTGCCTCTTCAAAGAAGAACTGGGCGCCGCGTGCGGCGGCGTCACCTGCGTGTTGGGTGGAAACACCCTGGGCCTGACCCCCCTCTTCCTGGCCGGCAGCGAGGAGCTCAAGGGCGAGCTCCTCCCGGAGCACACTTCCGGGCCGAACCTGGCGGCCTTCTGCCTGACCGAGGCCGGTGCCGGATCCGACGCCGGGGCCATGCGGACCTCGGCCCGTCGGGAAGGAGACGAGTATGTCATCGACGGGACCAAAACCTTCATCACCAACGGGGGGGTCGCCAGCCTCTACTCCGTGTTCGCCATGGAAAACCCCGAGGCGGGGGCCAAGGGGATTTCGGCCTTCATGGTCCCTACGGATACGCCGGGCATCACAATAGGTAAGAAGGAAGACAAGATGGGTCAGCGGACAGCGGACACACGGGAGGTGAGCTTCGAGAAGGTTCGGATCCCGGCCCGGTTCCGTCTCGGCCAAGGAATGGATGGTTTCAAGATCGCCATGATGACCCTGGACGAGTCACGGGCCACTGTGGGAGCCGCTGCCGTGGGAATCGCCCGGGCTGCGATGGAAGCCGCCACCGAGTATGCAAAGGAGCGTGTCCAGTTCGGAAGACCCATCGCCAGCCAGCAGGCCGTTCAGTTCAAGCTGGCCGACATGGCCATGAAGGTGAATGCGGGGCGCCTCCTCTGCTGGCATGCGGCCTGGCTCCGAGACAATGGGAAGAACAACACCAAGGAGTCGGCCATGGCCAAGTGTTTCACCGGGGACATGGCCATGGAAGTGACCACGGAAGCCGTCCAGATCCTGGGCGGATACGGCTACATGAAGGACTACCCGGTGGAGAAGTACATGCGGGACGCCAAGCTTCACCAGATCTATGAGGGAACCAACGAGATTCAACGCATGGTCATCGCCCGCGCCATGTTGAGCTGAGAAGCTGTGGCCGTAGGATTGGAGAGGGGGCCTCGGGCCCGCGCTGGCGCTACCCAGGCCGCACGCGCTCCACCACCATGTCCCCCATCTCAGAGGTCCCGATCCCGCTGCGGGCGTCGGCCGACGGGATCGCACCGCTTCCCAGCAAGTCGGCCATGGCGTTCTCCACCCTGGCCGCCGCCGCGGTCTCCCCCAGGTAGTCCAGCATCATCTGGACCGAGGATACCATCCCCAACGGGCACGCGACGTTCTTGCCGGCGTGCTTCGGGGCCGAGCCGTGGATGGGCTCGAACATGGAGGTCTTTCCCGGGTGTATGTTGCCCGAGGCTGCAATTCCCATCCCCCCTTGGAGCATGGCCGCCAGGTCGGTCACGATGTCACCGAAGAGGTTGGTGGTGACGATGACGTCGAACCACTCCGGGTTCTTGATCATCCACATGCAGCAGGCGTCCACGTAGGCGTGGTCCGTCTCGATTCCTGGGAAGTCCTCGGCCACGGATGCGAAAGCCCGGGTCCAGATGTCCTGGGGCCGGATGGCGTTGGCCTTGTCCACCAGCGTGACCCTGGCCGTCTCGCCCTCGCCTCGCTCACTCGCCCGCTTTTTGGCCAGCTCGAAAGCGTACCGTGAGGCCCGCTCACATCCCTTCCAGGTGTAGACGCCGTTGACCAGTGCAACTTCATCGGGAGTCCCCTTCTTCAGGTGCCCTCCGATTTGGGAGTACATGCCTTCCGTGTTCTCCCGAACCACCGTGAAGTCGATATCCGCCGGGGTTTTTCCCTTGAGGGGGCAGAGGTGCTCGGCATACAGCTTGATGGGTCGCAGGTTGATGTACAGATCGAGACCGAACCGAAGGCCGAGAATTACGGACCGCTCCACCAGCCCCGGCTCCACCCCCGGGTGGCCGATGGCACCCAGGAGAAAGGCGTCCAGCGTCCGCCATTCGTCGATGACCGAATCCGGCACCAACTCCTTGGTTTTGAGGTAGTGCTCACTGTCATAGGGGTAAGCCACGAGCTCGTACCCGAACCCCTCCACGTCGGCAACCGCCTCCAGGACCTTGAGCCCTTCCTTCATAACCTCTGGCCCGATCCCGTCTCCACCCAAAACTCCAATCGTGTAGGACTTCATGCGGACTCCATTCGGCTGTGGCTCTGCTGTAGGCCAGTCCTGGCCAGGAACGCGCTGGAAAGCTACCTGCCGCCGCCCCGATCCGCGACAGCGTCGTCTTCGAACCGGCCAGCCAGGTTCCATATGCCCCCAACCACGACCTGCGGATAGGCCTCCTCCAAGGCCTCCCGCAACGTCCTGAGGGGGAGGTCCGAAAAACGTCCGTGATCCGCAAGGTACTGCATGAAACGGTTTCCCCGGGCGTCGGCCTCCTGAAACACGGCATCCAGCCGGCCGTCGAAGTCCAGGGGCGCCACACCCAAGCGCTCGCACAACGACCGGTCAAAGGCCGGAGTGGCCTTGATCCAGCGGCCGGCCAGATACAACTCGGCAAACCCGTGCCAAACAAACACGTCGGTCCCCATGGCATGCCGAAGCTTCGGGGTGGTGAGATGGTTGCGGACGTCGGCGAAGCCCAGGCGGGCGGGAATCCCCTGGTGACGGGCACCGGCAGCCAGGAGTGCCGCCTTGGGAATGCAGAAGCCGTAGTCCCGGGCCAAGAGGGCGCTGGCTCGCATGGCCTCAGGCCCCAGATCGATGTGATACGGGTCGTACCGAAACCCGTCTCGGACGGCATTGTAGAGGGCGACGGCCTTTTCTCGCTGACCGGCCAGGCCGTCCGCCACCCGAGAAGAAAACGCCATGACCTGGGGATGGTCGGAGTCGATGAAGGTGCTGGGCCGGAGGAACTCTGCGAGACCATCATCCGCCTGAATCATGGCTACCCTTTGTCGTTTGGCCACAGTCACTGTAGAGTGTCCCAATGTACGGGTGCTCCGGACCCCTCAGCGAGGTCGCAATGCGGGGGCCCGCCGCGGGCACTCGACAGATGCTGCATCTTGGACAGGAGGAGCGATACGTGGCGCGGAAGCTGATGTCGGGCAACGAAGCCATCGCCCAGGGTGCGTGGGAAGCCGGTGTGTCGTTCGCCGCCGGGTACCCCGGGACCCCAAGCACGGAGGTGCTGGAAAACCTGGCCCGCTACGAGCGAGTAGATGCCCACTGGTCCACGAACGAGAAGGTTGCCTTCGACGAGGGAATGGGTGCGGCCCTCGGGGGCATCCGAACCCTCGTGACAATGAAGCATGTGGGCCTCAACGTGGCGGCGGACCCGTTCATGGTCTTCCCCTACGCAGGCACCAACGCCGGGTTCGTGGTATTGGTAGCCGACGACCCTGGCATGTACTCGTCCCAGAACGAACAGGACAGTCGCTACTTCGCGAAGATGGGGAAGGTCCCCCTCCTGGAGCCTTCCGACGCAGCGGAAGCCCTGGGCCTGATCAAGGAGGCGTATGAGCTCAGCGAGCGGTTTTCCACGCCCGTGATGTTCCGGACCACCACCCGGCTGGCCCACACCCGGGGCATCATCGAGCCGGGTCAGCGGACGGATGTGCCTCGCCGTGAGTTCACGCCCGACGCCCGCCAGTATGCCATTCCCGTCTATGCCCGGTTCAGGCGGCCTGAGCTAGAGGAGAAGCTGAACCGCCTACGGGACTACGCCGAGGAATTCGAGGGGAACGTCGTCGAAGAAGGAGATCCCGGCCTGGGGATCATCAGCCACGGCATCCCCTACCAGTACGTGAAAGAGGTGGCACCCGATGCCACCGTACTCAAGCTGGGCATGCTCTACCCGCTACCGGAGAGGAAAGTCAAGGAGTTCTGCGCCCGATTCGAGACCGTGTTCGTGGTGGAGGAGAGCGAGGGATTCATCGAACAGGAGCTGGCTTCATTCGGCATCCAGAATCTCATCGGAAAGAAGCGTTTCACCAACATTGGCGAGCTCAGCGCGGATCTGGTGGCCAATGGGTTGACTGGGGCGTCGGTACGGGGGGACTTCGCCGGCGAAGTGGCCGTCCTTCCCAGGCCGCCGAAGATGTGCGCCGGATGTCCCCATTCCGGCGTCTTCAGCGCCCTCCGGAAACTACGGGTTCTGGTTACGGGAGATATCGGCTGCTACACGCTGGGCTGCCTCCCCCCCCTTTCCGCCATCGACACCACCTTCTGCATGGGAGCCAGCATCGGAAACGCCACGGGGTTCGCCAAGGCCGGCAAGGAGAAGGTGGTGGCTGTCATCGGGGACGGCACGTTCCTCCACAGCGGGCTTCCCAGCCTCATGAGCGCCGTCTACAACCGGGTCCCCACAACCATGGTCCTTCTGGACAATGGCACGACCGGCATGACGGGACACCAGGAACATCCCGGGACCGGATCCACGCTCCAAGATGCCCAGTCACCGGCCGTGGACTATGAAGCCCTCATCCGCTCCATCGGTGTGGAGCACGTGACGGTCATTGATCCCTGGGAGCTGAAGAAGCTGAGAGGGGCCGTGAAGGACGCCCTGGCCCACCCGGGGCCGGCGGTGGTCATCACCCGGAGGGCCTGCGTGCTTCTACCGGAGGAGAAAGCCAGGGACCGAGTTCCCTACTGGGTGGACGAGGATGCCTGTATCCAGTGCGACTACTGCATGGAATCGGGATGTCCGGCCTTGGTCTGGGCGGGAGACTATCCCAGGGTCCGGGACTGGGAATGCATCGGATGTTCCATCTGTGCACAGCTCTGCCCGGTGGATGCGATCCTGCCGGTGGAGACGGAAGGGCCTGTCCCCGCGAAGGAGGCTTGACCCATGTCCGTCACCAACGTGCTCATCGCAGGTGTCGGGGGACAGGGCGTGATTCTATCCAGTGAGATCCTGGCCCTGGCCGCCCTGGCCGATGGACGGGACGTGAAACAGGGAGAGTTCCACGGTGTGGCCCAGCGTGGGGGAGCGGTCTTCAGCCACGTGCGGTTCGGGGACCGGGTCCACTCTCCCCTGGCCCCTCGAGGGCAGGTGGACTACCTCCTGGCCCTGGAGAGGCTCGAGGCTCTTCGCTACGCACACTTCGTGAAGCCCGGCGGCACAATTATCGTGAACGATCACCAGGTGGAGCCGGTGCGCATGGGCGATGACCGGCCGTACCCGGAGGAGGGCAACGACTTCCTGGTGGAGAAGGGGTTCAACGTCGTGACTGTGAAGGCGACCGAGAAGGCCATCCAGTTGGGAAACTACCGGGCTGCCAACGTGATCCTGTTGGGCGCTCTGGCCTCACACCTGGACATCCCCGATACGGTCTGGGAGGAAACCCTGGAAGAGCGGATCCCCGAGCGGATTCTCGAATTGAACCACCGGGCCTTCGTCTCAGGTCGGGAGATGGTTCCCAGCCCGATCTGAGGCTCTTGCCTACCCCCTACCCCAGATGCGGCTCCGGGGTTTTGTGCCACACTGTGCCCGGTTTTTCTACGGTGTAGAAGACGCGGAGGTCCGGGGTGTCCTCGAAGATGCGGGGGACGACCTGGACCTCCATATCGATCGCCACGTCCTCCTGAGGCAGGGTTTCCCCAGACCAGCCCAGCAACCGGCCCCCACCCTCCAGCTCTACGACCACGCAGGTGTAAGGCGCGTCCTTGTCGAATCCGGTAGGGGCGGCATCGATACGGGTGTAGGTCCAAACCTTCCCTTTCCCCGAGTATTCGACGAACTCGTAGGCCTCGCTCATACAGTCGGGGCAGTCGGCTCGGGGCGGAAAGGTCCGGAATCCGCAGGACTTGCACCGGGACCCCATGAGATAACCATTCCTGAGAAACAGGGCGAAGTCCTGGACCTTGGTGTAGGGAACGAAACTGACCCGGCCGAACCAACTGAACATTTCGGACTCCTAGAGGCCTGAGGGTACGTTTGAGCGAACCGTGCCCATGGGGCTTCAGTCTCTCTTGAAGACGTGAACGAAACAGTACTGCCCGATCCCGCCGACATTGTGGGTGAGCCCCACGTCCGCGTCTCCGACCTGCCGCTCCCCACACTCACCACGGAGCTGTCGGCAGACTTCGTATGCCATGGACACCCCGGTGGCTCCTATGGGATGCCCCTTGGCCTTGAGGCCCCCATCCACGTTGACGGCCACTCCCCCACCATCGATGTAGGGACGTCCATCCTCGATGTACTTCCCTCCATCTCCTTTCCCGCAAAAGCCCAGATCCTCGTAGGCCATGAGCTCGGCGATCGTGAAGCAGTCGTGGACCTCCGCCACCCTGACGTCGGCAGGGGTTATCCCGGCTTGGGTGTAGGCCTGGGCAGCAGCCTCCGCGGCGGAGGGAAGACCTGTGAGGTTGGGCCGCCTGAGGACGGACATACTAGCCGTGGCGCATCCCACCCCGTCCAACCAGACCACCCTATCCCCACCCATAGCCTGGGCTTTGTCTTCGTTGGCCAGAATCAGGCAGGCGGCCCCGTCGGCGTTGGCGCAGCAGTCGAAGACGCAGAAGGGCGAGGCCACGGGGTCCGAGGCCAACGCCCTCTCCATGGTGAACTCCTTCTGGAAAAGAGCGTTGGGGTTCCTGGCTCCGTAGTAGTGGTTCTTTATGGCCACCTGAAGGAGGTTTTCCCGTTTGGTGCCGTAGTCATGCATGTGACGGGTGGCAAACATGGCGTAGTAGGCCGGGAAGGTGGTCCCGAAAACGCTCTCCCACTGCACTTCGCCCACCCGCCCCATGAGAGCCAGGATGTCGGCGGTCTCCAGCTCCGTCATCTTCTGACAGCCGATGACCGCCACCACATCGTGAAGACCCGACCGAATGGCCATCCAGGCCGTGCGGATTGCTGCGCTTCCCGACGCACAGGCAACCTCGGTGAGCCAGGTGGGCATGGGATTTAGGTTGAGGTACTCTTGGACCACCCCTGCCACCGAGCGCTGCTTGTGATATTCGGGCACGGCAGCCACCACCGAGGCGTCCAATTCCTCCCGGCCGATTCCGGCATCGGTCATGGCCGCACGGAACGCCTCGAAGGCCAATTCTTGCACCGTCGCATCCGAACGGCGGCCGAACCTCCCGTGGCCGATCCCGATGATTCCGATTCGTGACATGGTCATCTCCGCAGGCAGCCCAGGGCCGGAGGCCCCGGGCTGCGTCTGTGGGCCTCGAGATCCGGGCTGCTAGATGTACTGCCCCCCATCGATTCTAATGACCTCTCCGGTGATGTGTCTGGAAATGTCCGAACAAAGGAAGGCTACCAGGTTGGCGCAGTCTTCGGGGGTGGCGAACCGGCCGAGTACCGTTTCGGCCATGGCGGTGGCCTTGAACTCGGGGGCCAGGGATTCCATCATCTCCGTGAGGACCATCCCCGGCGCCACCACGTTGACGTTCACATTGAAGCGACCGAGTTCCTTGGCCAGGGTCTTGGACAAGGCCATAACCCCGCCTTTGCTGGCCGTGTAGTTCGACTGGCCAAATTTGCCCCGCAATCCGTTGATGGAGGAGATGTTGACGATCTTGCCACATCGCATCTCCTTGAAGTGGAGGGCAGCCGCCCTGTTGTAGTTGAAGTAGCCTTTGAGGTTGACCCCCATCACCTGGTCCCACTGCTTCTCGGTCATCTTCCAGATGACCCCATCCCGAGTGATCCCGGCATTGCAGACCATGATGTCCAGGCGGCCGAAGGCCTGGACCACACGCCCTACCACCTTCTCCGCATCGTCGTAGACGGACACATCGGCCTGTATGGCGAGACCTTGTCCCCCCCGAGCCTCAACCTCTTCCACCACCTGCTCGGCACCGGTGTCCAGGCGCAGATCGACCAAGGCCACATCGCACCCCTCCTTCGCCAGGACCCGGGCAATGCCCGCCCCGATCCCCCGGCCCCCTCCCGTGACGATGGCGCCCTTCCCTTTGAGTCGGAGGTCCACGAATCCACCTGCCTTTTTTTCCGTGCCTTCTGTTCTTCCCTGCCGGGTACCCCTCAGACGAACATCGTCTTGGTGTACTGGCCCCCGACCTCCCCCTTCTTGCAGGCGGTGGAGGTCATGAAAGCGGCGGAGTGCCGAGCTTGGACCTCCATGGCCTCGGCCAGCGGGGCGCCGCAAGCGCCCTGGATGCAGTCCGTCATGGCCTTGCGGGCCTCCCGACCTGCTACGCCTCCCGTGTCTGGGAGACCCGGAACATCGGTGGGGACGCCCTCAAGGATCCCAACTTCCACCGGCCGGCGGGCAGGAGCTCCGGCTCCTCC
>CBDUAX010000115.1:0-10102 GCA_965365235.1 uncultured bacterium | reverse complement strand
GGGGGAACAGAGAATGGCATCGTTCCTGAACTCCATAGGCTACGGCGACTGGATTCTCCACGGCCTCCTATGGCTTCCCCTGGTGGGGATGGCCCTGGTCCTTTTGGGCCCCGAAGAAAGGGCTAAGCACTTCGCCTTCGCCTGGAGCCTGGTACTACTGGTCCTCAGCCTCGGCCTCTGGTGGGGTTTCGACGCCGGCGTCGGGACCTTCCAGTTCTTCAGCTCAGTCCCCTGGATCGAGAGTTGGGGCGTGAGCTACGCCGTGGCTCTGGATGGGATCAGCCTCTTCATGGTGATCCTCACGGCCTTCACGACCTCCGTGGCCATCCTGGGGTCCTTCAACTACATCAAGAAGCATGAGAAGGCCTTCTATGCCCTCATGCTTCTCATGGCGACGGGGGTCATCGGGGTCTTCATCGCCGTCGATCTCTTCCTCTTCTATGTCTTCTGGGAGATCACCCTGATACCCATGTACTTCATCATCGGGATCTGGGGCGGGGAGCGCAGGATCTACTCGGCGGTGAAGTTCTTCCTCTTCACGGCCTTCGGCTCCCTCCTGATGCTGGTGGCGCTCCTCTACCTCTACGTTGCCGCCAAGGGAGCCACCGGGGTCGGGTCCTTCGCATACGCCGACCTGATGAACGCTCCCCTGAGCCTGACGGAACAGCTCTGGCTCTTCGGCGCCTTCTGTCTCGCCTTTTCCATCAAGGTCCCGGTCTTCCCCTTCCACACCTGGCTCCCCGACGCCCACGTGGAAGCTCCGACTCCCGGTTCGGTGGTCCTGGCTGCAGTTCTCCTGAAGATGGGCACCTATGGGTTCCTCAGGTTCCTGTTGCCCTTCTTCCCTGGTGCTGCCCAGCACCCGACCATCGTCACCCTCATGATGGTTCTCGGGATCATCGGGATCATCTACACCGCGTGGGTGGCCGCCGTACAGCCCGACGCGAAGAAGCTGGTGGCGTACACGTCGGTTGCCCATATGGGATTCGTGGTCCTGGGGATCTTCGCCCTGACGGTGAACGGGCTCCAGGGCGGCCTGGTGGTCATGATCAGCCACGGCATCTCCACCGGAGCGCTGTTCCTTCTCTTGGGCATGATGTATGAGCGGCGCCATACCCGCCTCATCGCCGACTTCGGTGGAATCGGCCGGGTGACGCCCTGGTTCGCCACCGCCTTCATGATCACGGCCCTGGCCTCCATCGGCCTTCCCGGAACCAGCGGATTCGTCGGTGAGTTCCTGGCCCTCCTGGGCACCTTCCAGGCTCGTCCCGTCATGGCCATCATCGCGGGTACCGGCGTGATCTTCGCCGCCTACTACATGTTGCCCATGGTTCAGAGGGTCTTCTTCAACGCCCTGGAGAAGGACGTGAACCGGGAGATGGAAGACCTCTCCCGCAGAGAGTTGACGATCCTAATCCCCATGCTGGCACTCATGATCTGGATTGGAGTGAACCCCACTCCCATCCTGGAACGGATGGAGCCCAGCGTGAACGCGGTTCTAGAGCATGTGAATGGATCCAGTGGCCAGGCCCAAGCCCGTGCGGCCCCGGAGATCCAATTGACCTTTACCGACCCAACCTCCCCGGTGGAAGGGGAGGAGCCCGACGAAACGGCTCCCACTCACCCCGGGGATCAGGAATAGGCTTCCATGGAACTCGACTTCTCTTCGCAGTCGCATTTCCTCATCGCCCTCCTTCCAGAGATCATTCTCTCCCTTTGGGGGATGTTGGTCCTGGTGGTTGGGGTGTGGAAAAAGGAGGACGAGGATGGGCCCAGCGCTGGTGATCTGGGCTTCCTCTCCCTGGTAGGGATTGTCCTGGCCGCCGGTGCCAATGGTTGGCTATACGGTGTCACACAGACCGGTGGCGATGGCATGATCCTGGTGGATCGATTCCGCCTTTTCGCCAACTGGATCTTCCTCCTGGCCGGGGCTCTCTCCATTCTCATCTCTTTGGCCTATGTGACCAGGCAGCGCCTTCAGGCGGCGGAAACCTACGGCCTGATGCTCTTTGCCATTGTCGGCATGATGATCATGGGGGGCACCCAGAACCTCATCATTATCTTCCTGGGCCTGGAGATCATGTCCGTCGGGATCTATGCCCTGGCGGCCATGAATCGTCGAGATCGGAGGTCTGCAGAGGCCGGCCTCAAATACTTCCTCCTGGGGGCCTTCTCCACGGGGTTCTTCCTTTACGGAATCGCCCTACTCTACGGGGCCACAGGGAGCACCGACGTCGGCGTCATGTACCGTGCCATCCTGGAGGGGGCCACGGTAGGGCCGCTCCTCCTCTTCGGCATCGCTTTCCTGGCCATCGGGTTCGGGTTCAAGGTGGCGGCCGTTCCCTTCCATATGTGGACGCCGGATGTTTACGAAGGAGCCCCCGCCCCGATCACGGCGTTCATGGCGACCGGTGTGAAAGCCGCTGCATTCGTGGCCTTCCTGAGGGTGTTCCTGGTTGGCTTCGGAGGGATGTACGAAACCTGGTACCCCATTCTATGGTGGCTCGCAGCCATCACCATGGTCGTGGCCAACCTCATTGCCCTGGTTCAATCCAACGTCAAGCGAATGCTGGCCTACTCCAGCATCGCGCACGGGGGGTACCTCCTGGTGGCTCTTGTGGCCGCAAACGAGATGGCCTCCGCGGCCATGCTCTTCTACCTCCTGGTCTACACGCTGATGAACATCGGGGCCTTCGGAATCGTGATCTCCGTTGCGCACCAGGGAGAGGACCGCCTCCAGGTGGAGGACTATGCCGGATTCGGGTGGCAGCAACCCCTGCTGGGGGTATTTCTTACCGTTTTCCTCCTCTCCCTGGCCGGTTTCCCCGGCACGGGCGGGTTCATGGGGAAGATCTTTCTTCTTCAGGGGGCCGTGGATTCGGATCTCTGGACCCTGGCCATCATTCTGGTGATGGCCACGGTGTTCTCCTACTGGTACTACCTGCGGGTGGTCTGGTACATGTGGATGAAGGAGGCAGCGAACGCAGAGTCCCACGGTTCGGTTGTGGCTTCCGTGCCCATGCGGGTGGCTCTGGTGACCGCCGCGGCGCTGATCCTCTATCTGGGCGTTTTCCCGGGATTCCTCCTTGGCCTGGTGGAAGGGAGTGTCGAATCAGTGACTCAGGTTGGAGGGTACCTGGCTTCCCTGGTGCCCTGAGGCCATTTGGAGAACGTTTTCGGGCGGCCCTCCCATCCCAGGGAGGGCTGCCTTTGTAGTTGGCCCATCCATGTCCCCTTCCGGTTCTGAAACCCCTCCTGAAACCTCGGATTGACTCTCTCCCCGTGTCTTGCCTAGCTTCGATCTCTGGACACCGACAAAAACCCCGAAGAACAGACCATTATGGATCTATCAGCCCAGATATTCAGAGAGTACGACATCCGCGGAATCGTAGGGAAGGATCTGGACGCTTCGGTGAGCCGTCAGGTCGGCCGGGCCTACGCATCGGTCCTTTGGGAAGGGGCGGGGGAAGGGGCCACGGTGGTGGTTGGCCGGGACAATCGCCCTCATTCTCCGGATCTGTCAGCGGGCCTCATTGAGGGCCTCAGGTCGGCCGGTGCAAATGTCATCGACCTGGGAACCGTGCCGACTCCGTTGGTCTTCTGGGCAGAGCATCGGTTCGAGACCGACGGCGGGATCATGATCACGGGCTCCCACAATCCCTCCGAGTACAATGGTATCAAAATGACCATGGAGGGCCGTTCCTTCTTCGGCCAGGCCATCCAGGACCTTCGGGACCGAATCCTCTCCGGGAAGCTGAGGGAGGGGGAGGGGAACCTGGAAGAAAAAGAGATCATCTCCACCTATGTCCAGGAGATCTCCAAGGGGTTCCATCTGGAACGCCCCATCAAATTGGTTGTGGACTCCGGGAACGGTGCCGGATCTCTGGTGGCCGTCGAGCTCCTGGAGTCCATTGGTGCCGAGGTTGTTCCTCTCTTCTGCGAATCCGACGGGACATTCCCCAACCACCACCCGGATCCGACGGTGGATGAGTACCTGGTTGATATGATCGATCTGGTGAGACAAGAGGGGGCCGACCTGGGCATCGCATTCGACGGGGACGCCGACCGCATCGGAGCCGTCGATGAAAACGGATCCGTGGTCCGAGGAGATATCCTCCTTCTTCTCTTCGGCCTGGACCTTCTCGATAAACGGGGCCCCGGACAGAAGTTGGTCTTCGACGTAAAATGCTCTCAGGTCCTTCCAGAAGTCTTTGAGGCTGCGGGCGGCATCCCCATCATGTGGCGGACGGGGCACTCGCATATAAAGGCAAAGATGAGGGAGGAGGAGGCGCCTCTGGGTGGTGAGCTTTCCGGTCACATCTGCTTCGCTGATGAGTACATCGGTATCGACGACGCCCTCTACGACGCTTGCCGCCTTGTCGATCTCCTGGCCCGAAAAGACGAGCCTCTCTCGGCCATGGTGTCGAGACTGCCGGCCTACGTCTCCACTCCAGAGATCCGAATCGAGGTGGATGAGCAGAAAAAGTGGGAAGTGGTGGATGAGGCGCTGGAACACTTCCAGAAGAGCCACGATGTCATCGACGTGGATGGAGCCCGGGTCCTGTTCGGTGACGGGTGGGGTCTTCTGAGGACCTCCAATACTCAGCCGGTCATTGTGGCCCGCTTCGAGGCCCGAAGTCAGGAACGACTTGGGGAAATCCAGGGGATGGTCCAGGATTGGCTGGCCACACAGGGCGTTCATGTCTGATTTGAGCACCAAAACAAGGAACTGGGGCCGACTCCTCGTCTTTCTGGCGGTAGGGCTGGGAGCCTTTCTTCTCCTGGTCCGTGGTGTCGCCACGCTCTACACCGAGACGCTCTGGTTCACCAGTGTGGGGTACGCGTCGGTCTACTGGACTCTCCTGGCAGCGGAGGGTGGGACCCGCCTTGCCGCTGGCTTCCTCACGGCCGTAGGCGCCTTCCTCAACTTCAAGGTGGTGGCCAGGACCCTCAGCGCCATCCAGATCAAACGGCGCTTCGGGAATCTCGAGATCGCCGAGCGGCTTCCCGAGCGGGCCATTTCGCTTGGGGTGGCTGGGGCATCCCTTCTTCTCGGGCTGTGGGTGGGCGCCTCTTTTCCAAGGGGGGCCGGAATCAGGACGCTTCTCTTCCTGCGTGCGCCGGAGTGGGGGCTCCAAACGCCCTTCCTCCAGAAGGACCTCTCGTTCTTCGTCTTTGCCCTCCCCATTATCGAAGGGGTTGTGATCCTGGGGCTGGCCCTGGCCTTCCTCCTGCTCTCCTTCTCGGCCGCGGGATATGCCGCCACGGGATCCCTCAGTTTCCGGGCAGGGAGGGCCACCATCGCGGACCTCCCCAGGAAACACCTGGGGGTCCTGGCCGGGGTGTTTCTCGCCCTTCTGGCCACTCGCTTCTGGCTTACGCCCTTTCTCCTCCTTCTGGATGGGAACTCCGGTGTCCAGGGGATCTTCGGATTCGCCGATGCCCAGGCCCGGATTCCAGCCTACAGGATCCTGACCTTCCTCACCTTCGGGTCCGCGGTGGCAGTGGTCTGGGCTGGATTCAAGAAGAAGATCGCTCCGCTGATCGGATCCGGGATTGCCGTGGTGGTGGGGGGTGTTCTCCTGGCCCAACTCTATCCTGTCTTCATCCAGCGGTGGCAGGTCGAACCGAACGAGCTAGCACGAGAAACGCCGTTCATTCAGGCCAACCTGGATTTCACCCGCCGGGGCTACGGGCTCGAGGATCTGGACCGGCGGGAGTTCGACTACAGTGTTGAGGCTCGGCCGGACTGGCAGGAAGCCACGAGCCAGTTTTCCGGTCTTCCCATCTGGACCCCCGGGGCCCTCCGGACGACGTTCCAGGAGCTCTACTCCGGGTTCCCCTACTATCGGTTCGAGAATGTGACCTTCGATCGGTACGATTCTCCCGCCGGGGTCACTCCCGTAGCGGTAGCGGTGAGGGAGATCGACCCGAATGGGATCCTGGACCCAAACTGGCAGAACCTTCATCTCAGGCCGCTCTTTTTGACCGGGTTGGGGGCTGTGGCGGCAGACCTCGCCAGCAGGACGCCGCAGGGACGCCCTCTCATGTTCCTGTCGGGGATCCCTCCGGAGCCTTCAGGGGTGGAAGGGGCTCCCGAAGCCCTTTCCATGAATCGTACTTCTGTCTTTTTCGGAACCCGCCCTCAGAACTACGCCATCCTCAATCCGGATGCTGCGGGTGGAGCGCAGGAGGCAGATTCGGAGGCTGGAGTCGCCGAGGGTCGAGGCCCCCAAGGGACGGAACTGACCGCCGTTCCTTCGGACCAGACCGTTGGGGAGCTTGGGCCGGCCCCCACGGTTTCCATCGATGCTGAGCTGACATCGGAGATTCAGGGGATCCGGTTGAAGGGCTTCTTGCGTACTCTGGCGTACGCCTGGCTCTTCCGTGATGCCAACCTTCTCGTCGCTTCGGAGGTTTCCGGAGAAAGCCTCATCCTCTACCGCCGAAGCGTGCTGGAGCGTGCCCGAGCCATTGCTCCCTTCCTCCGGTTCCCCGAGGCACCCTATCCCGTTGTACATGACGGCGGCATCGTATGGATTCTGGAGGGGTTTACGGCCACTCGGCGCTTCCCCCTTTCCGCCTCCCACGAGGTCGCGGGCGGAGGCTCGGCAAGCTATGTCAGAAACAGCGTCAAGGTGACGGTGGATGCGGTCACGGGAGAGACCAGGTTCTACCGCATCGACGAGGTCGATCCTCTCTTGGAGGCCTGGTCCAGGGTGTTCCCGGAGCTGCTCCGGCCATTGGACGAGATGCCGGACGGCCTCAGGACCCATATCCGGTATCCTCGCTACCTCCTGGGGCTCCAGGCACGGGTCCTTCTCCAATACCACCAGGAAACCCCGGCTGAATTCCACGGCCAGCAAGACGTTTGGGCCCTCCCCCAAGAGCTGGCCCAGGGTACTCGTCCCGTACCCTACCATCCGGAGTACGGGCTCTACCGACTTCCAGGGGAAGAGGATCCGGAGTTCCTGCTGACCACGGTGTTTGTCCCAGCCGGACGACAGAATCTCACAGGCCTCCTGGCGGCCCGCTCCGACGGAGGCAACTACGGCCAACTCCAACTCTTCGACATTGAAGTGGAGGAACAGGCTCCGGGGCCTCGACAGGTAGAGGCTCTCGTAGAACAGGACCCCGTCATCTCTCAGCAGTTCTCCCTCTGGAGGCAAGGGGGAAGCCAGGTTTGGTCCGGACACCTTCACGTCGTTCCTGTGGGGCGCACTCTCCTCTATGTCGAACCGATCTTTCTGGCCGCCGAGGCCGACGCCATCCCGGAGCTACGTCGTTTTGTGGTCAGCGACGGGCGCAGGGTGGCCATGGAGGAGACCCTCACCCGGGCCATTTCTGCTCTGGCCGGGGCCGCCGGGGAGGAGGTTCCAGATCTTTCCGCTGCCGAGTCCCTGGAGGTGGGTGCACCCCAGCCGCAGGGGTGGCCAAAGGAAGCCCTGGACCTCCTCGATCTGGCTGAGGAACGTCTGCGGAGTGGGGACTGGGCCGGTTTTGGGGTTGCCCTGGAAGAGCTGAGGACCCTCCTCCGAGAGATCTCTCTGGAAGGTGGTGGGGGGGAGTAGTCGTCTCCCCCGCGTGCTCGGGGTGGCGCCCTACGGAGGCAGGACCTCAACCCCACGCCCCAGGCCCCCGTTTTTTCGGCAACATGCTAGCCACACCCTCGGTCCGACCCTACCTTCACCCGATGCCCAGGGCCTGGAGGCAAACCGCCTCCCGACGACAAGGGGCCCTGGGTTTTACACGCTTACGAATCGTACGAGGATCGCAATGAATATCCACGAATTTCAGGCCAAGGAGGTTTTCAGCCAGGCCGGAATCCCGGTACCTCCCGGGGAAGTGGCCGAGACCTCTGAAGAGGCTCGGCGGATCGCCGAGAAACTAGGTGGTCGGGTTGTGGTGAAGGCCCAGGTCCACTCCGGGGGCCGCGGGAAGGCCGGAGGGGTGAAACTGGCCGACAACGCAGATGAGGCCTTTGCCCATGCCGATGCTATCCTGGGGATGGACATCAAGGGCCTAAGGGTGGAGAAGGTTCTGGTGACGCCGGCTGAGGAGATCGACACCGAGGCCTATGTGGGGTGCCTTGTGGATCGGGCCGCACAGTCCGTGACCTTCATGGTTTCCCCCGAAGGTGGGGTGGACATCGAAGAGGTGGCGCACTCCAACCCGGACGCCATCAAGAAGCTGACTGTGGATCCACGGTACGGCCTTCTGCCCCACGAGGCGTACTGGCTGGCCAGTTTCCTCTATGATGATCCCTCCCTCGTGAACCAGGCTGCAAAGATCATCGGCCAGCTGTACAATGCCTTCCAGATGGCAGGCTCGTCCATGGCCGAGATCAACCCGCTCATCTCCACCCCCTCGGGGGAAGTCAAGGCCATCGATGCCAAGATGAGCGTGGATGACAACGAGCTATTCAGGAAACCCGCCATTGCCGCGTACCGGGATCTTTCAGCAGAACCCCCGTCCGAAACCAAAGCCCGGGAAGCGGACCTTTCCTATGTGAAACTGGACGGGAACGTCGGATGTTGTGTCAACGGGGCTGGTTTGGCCATGGCCACCATGGACCTGGTGAAGTACTACGGGGGAGAGCCAGCCAACTTCCTGGATATCGGGGGGTCCTCCAACCCCGACAAGGTGGTGTCGGCTCTGGAGATCATCACCTCCGACCCAAACGTCAAAGTGATCCTCTTCAACATCTTCGGAGGAATCACGCGCTGTGACGACGTAGCCAACGGGATTGTGGAAGCCACCAAACGCATCGACATCGAGGTTCCTCTCGTCATTCGGTTGACCGGAACGAACGAAGAGGAAGGTGTGAAAATCCTGGAGGGTGCGGGGATGTCAGCCGCTACCTCAATGGACGAAGTAGTAGAGCGAGCCGTAGCCCTGGCCAACCAGGCGTAATCACCGGAACACGAGAAAAAGAGAGTCCAGTTTTATGGCTATCTTCGTAAATGAAGACACGCGCCTCGTGGTCCAGGGGATCACGGGACGGGACGGGTCCTTCCACACCCGTCAAATGATGGAATATGGAACCCAGGTAGTGGCTGGTGTCACCCCAGGGAAGGGTGGTCAGCTCTTTGACGGCCCAGATGGCAAGACCGTGCCCATCTTCAATACCGTGGAAGAGGCGGTACTCGAGGCCGGAGCCAACACCACGGCCATCTACGTACCTCCCGCTTTCGCCGCGGGGGCGGTCCTGGAAGCCGCAGGGGCCGGAGTCGACTTCATCGTTTGCATCACCGAGGGCGTGCCGGTCCAAGATATGACCCGAGCCCTGAAGTATGTGAAGGACCGGGGTGCTCGGCTCCTGGGTCCGAATTGCCCTGGGATCATCTCCCCGGGGAAGGCAAAGGTGGGGATCCTTCCGGCGCAGATCGTGGCCCCGGGTCCCGTCGGAGTCATCTCCCGGTCCGGTACCCTGACCTACGAGGCAGTCATTCAGTTAACCAATGCCGGAATCGGTCAGACCACCTGTGTGGGGATCGGTGGTGATCCCCTCATCGGCACCAATTTCATCGACGCGCTGTCGGCCTTCAAAGATGATGCTGAAACCGAGGCCATCGTCATGATCGGCGAGATCGGCGGCACCGATGAACAGGAAGCCGCAGCCTGGGTCAACGCCAATCTGGACATTCCGGTGGTCGGATTCATCGCCGGACAGACGGCCCCTCCGGGAAGGCGGATGGGACACGCTGGAGCCATCATCTCCGGATCTGCCGGAACGGCGGAGGAAAAGATGAAGGCATTCGAGGACAACGGGATCGCTGTGGCGGCCCGCCCTCTGGACATCGCCGAGTTGATTCAGAAAGCTCTGGCCTAGCCACGGAATGGGGCTGCCCGGTTTGTCCCTGCGGGGTCTGGCCGGGCAGCCAGTGGCACAGCACCTCCGAGGACGGAGGTTCGCAGGGAGGGGGGAATGAGACTCTCCGAGATCCTGTCAGAGGACCGGATTTTGGTTCCTCTGGACGCCGACACGTTGGAAGAGGCCATTGGCCTTCTCTGCCACGGGTTGGAGACTTCAGGCACCCTTCCCAAGGGCGCCGGAGCCGTCTTCTCGACCTCGATCTTCCCCGCCCTGCTCTGCCACCTG
>CBDUAX010000114.1:0-10167 GCA_965365235.1 uncultured bacterium | reverse complement strand
GTGAGGGACGATCCGCCCTGAAGGTGAATCGGTCCGGGACCGACGATTCCCGGAGCTCCACCACCGTCACCCCTGCGGCCTCAGTCCATTCCTCGTTCCACTCCAGGGCTCCGATGGAGATCTGCGGAACCGGTGACCCCCTCCGGCCCGAAGCTGAACTGGAGATCGTTTCCACCACCAGCGTGTCACCATCCAATTCCCGGATCGATTCCGAACTTCCTCCAGCCCCGGGGCCGGGAGCATCGGCACACCCCCAAAGTGCCGATGCGCAGAGGAGAAGGGACGGCAGAGGAAGACTCCGCATGGGTGCGCCCGTCTGTTTGGGGGTTGAGAATCGCTTCGGTCACGAGGGGCCAGGCTACCCTCCAACGGAGGCTTCGATCTACCGGTCCATGGCCCAGCTCATTTCACGCATGGTTTCATCCAAAGCACCTCGGAGGACCCAAGCCCGGTCACCCAGGTCATGCGTTCGCCGGCTGTCGCGAAGAGAACGGCGCAGCGCTCGCTGAGCATCCTGGGGGATGACCTCCCCCATCTGGAGGAGTGCGGTGGCCGTCACCTCATAGATGGCTGCACACGCCTCGGTCTGCCCGCGATTGAAGAGGGGCACTCCACGCTCGATGGCCAACGCAATGAGCTCTCTGGCTTCCCTCTGGCCTTGGGGCATTTCGGGAGGAAGCAAGACCGCATCGATGATATGGACCACCCCGTTGGAGGCCTGGATGTCGGTGGCCGTCACACGAGAGTCGTTGACCTGGACGCCTCCATTGGCGACCCGAAAGCGGACCGGAGTGCCCTCCAGAGTCGACGCCCGCTGAGCTTCCAGAGCCTGATCCGCATAGACTCTACCCGACACCACATGGTACTTCAGGATCTCTGCCAACCGGGGGAGGTTCTCCTCCTCCAACAGTGACTCCACAGTCCCTTCCGGAAGTCCCTCAAAGGCTTCATCCGTAGGTGCGAAGACCGTAAACGGTCCTTCCATGGAGAGGACTTCGCTCAAACCCGCTGCGCCCACCGCGGCAAGAAGGGTGTTGAAGACACCAGCCCCTTTGGCGATCTCCGGAATGGTCTGGGACTCGGGGATCAGCACCCCGTCGATGATGTGGATGACGCCATTTGAGGCTTGAATGTCGGCGGCGCTGACGGTGGCTTTATCGATCTTGATCGTTCCACCCTCGTGAGACACGGCCACCCGCTGACCTTCCAGGGTCCCGGCGGACCGGAGGTTCTTCACCTGCGAGGCCGTCACCCTTCCCGAGACGACGTGGTACTTCAAGATGGCCTGAAGCCGACCCTTGTTTGCCGGCTTCAGCAGATCTTCCACCGTGCCGGCCGGAAGTCGGGAAAACGCCTCGTCGGTGGGTGCAAAAACGGTGAAGGGTCCTCCTCCGGCGATCGTGTGGGTCAGGCCCGCGGCATCCAAAGCCGCGAGGAGAGTCCCGAACTGTCCCGCGCTCCTGGCCACATCAACGATGTTGTCGTGACGCTGAGCCTTTGCGTCGAGGGTGGGGTGGGCCGACAGGACCAACATAAAGAGGGCCGTCAGGATCTTGCGGTTCATGATTCCTCCTGGAGATCGGGAGCCGGCCGATGGATCATGGATTCGGCGCGCAGAGGGACGGTCAAATAGTTTTACTTTCGATAGATTATGTATGTACAAAGACTATACAAATGTTCGACAGCCCGCAAGACTCTTCTTCATCGCATCGCCCGGGAGGGAGAGAACCCGGAGATCAAAGGCCTTCTCCAAATATCGATCAAAGTCAATTTTCATAAGGCTTTAGGCCCAACACCCCACCCTCACCTTCTGCCAGGCAACCGACTCCCCGCATCCCCCTCCTTGCCATCCGGAGGAAATGTCTTATCTTTGTCTAGGTTTGAAAATGAATAAACTTCGACAAAGAGTCGAGCACATGCTGATAAAACCCGCCGTCCTTCTGGTTGCGGCCCTTCAAATGGGCGGAACTCTCGAAGAAGGCGACGTGACTTCGTCGGATGGAGGTCGCCCTTCCGGTGCCCCATCAGAGGCGGAGTACGTAGGGGCCATGGGAGAGCTGAGCGTCAGCTTTCCCTTTCTGACCACCGCGGAAATCAGCATCGACGGCCGGATGGATGAGGGGGATTGGGCCCGGGGCGCTCTTTTGAGTGGGTTCACTCAGTTCGACCCCTCGGAAGGTATTCCAGCCTCTCAAAGAACCGAGATCCGGCTCCTGATGACCAGTGACGCCGTGCTCTTTGGGATCCGTGCTTTCGACAGTGAAGACGGGGGCGTCAGAGCCACCCTGGCCAAGAGGGACGGTTTCGGCCGGTCCGACGACTACGTCCGGTTGATGCTGGATACCTTCAACGATCAGCGAAGGGCTTTTGTGTTTCAGGTCAATCCCCTCGGTGTCCAGGGGGATGGCCTGTGGGTGGGTGGCGGGCGGGACCCGGTGGATTGGAATCCCGACTTCTTCTGGGAGTCTGAGGGCCGGGTGGATGGCGATGGATTCACCGTGGAGCTGAAGATTCCCCTGAAGAGTCTCCGGTTTCCTGAGGACCAAATCCAGGATTGGGGGCTTCAGGTGGTTCGTCGGATCCAGCGGAACGGGTTCGAGGAGTCGTGGGCTCCCATCTCCGGCGAGTCTGCCAACCCGTTGGCTCAGTCCGGGAAGATATCGGGCCTCTCCGGTTTGAAGCCCGGGCGTTTCCTGGAGTTCAACCCTGTGATGACCGGTACTGTCCAGGGGACGCCTCGGGCCGAAGGCGGAGGTCTGCAGTACTCGAACGCCAGGGGGGACTTCGGGTTCAATCTCGCGTATGGCCTGACGTCGAACCTTACCCTCGACGCCACCTACAATCCCGACTTCAGCCAGGTCGAGGCTGATGCCGGACAGATCGCCGTCAATGAGCGGTTCGCCCTCTACTTTCCAGAGAAACGGGCGTTCTTCCTGGAAGGGACCGACGTCTTCTCCATGCCCCGGCAGCTGGTCTACACTCGTTCCATCGGCAACCCGGTTGGGGCCACCAAACTCTCCGGGAAGGTCGGCCGATTTAATCTGGCGTACATCGGGGCCGTGGACGAAGTGAGCACCAGCGGGGAAAACCCCGTGGTCAATCTTCTCAGAGTGAAGGGAGATGTGGGCGAGAACTCGACCATCGGGATGGTCTACACCGATCGTTCCGTGTTCGGGGACCGCTTCAACCGCGTGGTGGGCGCTGATGCCCGCTTCGTCGTGGGCGGTCGATATACCCTGGATCTTCTGGCATCCGGAAGCGCGAATGGCGAGGAGGGAAGCACTCCGGATTGGGGGTCCCTCTTCCTCGCCAGCTTCAGCCGGTCGAGCCGAAACTTCACCGTCAGCGCCTCCATGGAGGATATCTCTGAGGAGTTTCGGGCTGGGAGTGGTTTCATTCGCCGCGTCGGGGTTACCCAGCTCGAGGGTCGGGTCGGATACACCTGGCGGGGGCAAGCCGGCGCCTTCCTTGAAAGCTGGGGGCCATCCGTGTCCATGGAGGGGTACTGGGATCGACAGGATTTCTGGGCTGGAGCCGGCACCAAGGAATCCGAGATCGACTTGAACCTGAGGTTTTCCCTCAGGGGGAATGTCGGAGGTTCAATCAGCCTGTCCCGGGACTCCTATTCATTCGGAGCCGATGAGTACGAAGGGTTCTTCATCCAGGGTGGTGGGCCGGAAGGTCTGACTCCCTTCTCCCCCACCCCGTCGACCTTCGGAGGCCTGCTCTCCGTTCGAGCTCGAAGCTGGATCAGCAAATGGGAGGGGGCTCGAATCTCCCTGGGCGGCTCCCTGGGGGAAACCCCCATCTTCGCTTCGGGGATCCCCGCCGATGTGGCGGACAGTCGCCGGGGCGACATCAGTGTGACCCTCTACCCCACCGGATCCCTCAACCTGAATCTGGCTCTCAGACATGTAAGCCTTTTCCGAAAAAGGGACGGCTCACTCTACTCCCGGGCAACCATTCCAAGACTCCAGGCCCAGTACCAGTTCAGCCGGTCTTTGTGGGTGCGAGGCGTTGGAGAGTATTCCAGCCAGACCCGGGGCGATGTCCTCGATCCGGAGTCCGGTAGCGCTCTGGTTTCCTGTTCGGATACCTGTACTCCCCGAACCGGCACCGATGCCCACGACTTTCGCCTGGAGGCACTGCTGGGGTACGAACCCTCTCCGGGAACCGTGCTGTTCGTGGGGTACACCAGGCAGATGCGGGATGCGCAGGCATTCGGTTTCCGTGAGTTCACTCCTGAAGCCGCCGGGCTCTTCGTGAAGGTGAGTTACCGGTTCAGGATGTAGCGGGTCGGACCCGATAAGGAAACCCTCGGGCCAGACGGGGGGCTTGTAGACCGATTCGGAGGTCCTTTCAGGAGAGACGGAGGGTTCATCGTCGCTTCGCAGACGGTGTCATTCCCCTCGCATGGCTTCGATGGGAGGAATCTGTGTCGCTTGCCGCGCGGGAATGCTGCTGGCCAGAAAACCCACAACAGCTTGGGAGAGGAGAACCCCCCTAGGACCAACGGGTCCCTGGAACTCGCCCCGAAGAGCTGCGCCGAAAAGACATCGCTCAGAGCCGGAGGCCCCAGTAACCCCAAACCCAGCCCCATTCCAAGGAGGATGGCGCCGTTTTTCAGAACCAATCCCCGCTCGCTTCCCTGAGACGCGCCGAGTGCCATCCTGATCCCGACCTCCCGGGACCCTCGTATCTCCACGACGCCGGGGCCTTCAGCCTAGCTCATGTCGACCCCGGGGACCGCCACACGGCCGACTCCAGGAGGAGCCGGCCGCAGGTTGGCGGGTTTTTCACATCGATTCAGGGCATACCCAGTAATCTCGAGCCCCTAGTTGCTCTCCGGCCACTGAAATTCCCACTGTTTCTTGTAGTGGCATACCAGTGCGGCTTCCCCGCTGGGGGTCACCCATGCCGACCAGTTCACCGTGTAGAGGGGGTTGTCGAAGTCCCGATCCACGTTCAGGAGGAAACAGGGGTAGGGCGGTCCTGGGAGATCGGGATACGAGGCTGCCCAATCCGGTCCTGGGTTGTAGGGGCCCCACCGCACAAGCTTCCCCGTCGGATTCGGAACACCTGATGCGCGGACGGTGATCTTCGCGTTCAGATTCTCGCTGTTCGTGGCTACCTCAGTCCCGCAGAATAAGGCTTCGTCGGGGTACCCCTCTGGAAACCAGTTCCCTAGACCGTCGATAACGCCACATCCCCAGTCGCCTCTGAACACGGTGGCCCCATTGTCCCCCGCGACGACGACACCCAACTCATCGAGGCTAGCCTCAGATGCATCGGGTACAGGTTGAAGTGTGCTCTGGTCACAAGCCCAAAGGCCGGCCGCAAGGACGGCGAGAAAAGAGATAGGTTTCCTACGCATTTGTCCATCCTCCGTTCGGTGGTCTTCGGTTCAAAAGGGTCTGCCGACCCCTACCCTCCCCAATCATCGGATCGCCGAGACAGGGAACACATGAGATTGGAGAAACGGTGACCTTCGGTCCGAGACCCATGGCCGTATGGTCTCGCTTCGGGGGTGCTGCCGAGATCGGCAGCCTGACTGATCCATCGGAGGAGCCCCCATGGAAAGGGGAAGACCACCCAGGAGCCTGTGGCGTCTCCCACCGGCCCTGAGGATCCCGAGGAATTTCCTGAGCTTGTTACATATGCTGTGCTCTCGGAAGCCCATGCACAAGGAAACTCTTGTTTTCCTCAAAGACTCGGGGAATTGGAGTAGCTTCCCGCCCCTCCTGCCGCCTGATGGTAGTGGGTGCCAGGCGTATCGAATCAGGGTAGAAGTGCTGTGCACCGTTCCTGTGGGTTTTTTGCGCAGCATTTGCGCATCCTAGAGCGGCTCCGTAACGTTCCTCTCACACCGAGCCGAAAACCCAGACCCCACCCCTCTCGATTTCCCGGGAGGGATCCAGCGGGCGATCCTCCCACTCTCCAAGGAGGCCAAGCTTGAAGTCCAGAAGATTCATCCGACTTGCGGCCCTCTTCTGCCTTGGGCTAGCAACTGCTCCTTCCCTTCCAGCGCAAGAGACGAAGGTCCTTCTCGTCACCAAAGACCAAGAATCGGCGGACATGGACCTGATGCTTACGGAGGAGGTCGGCGTAATGCAGGCCTTGCTTCAGGAGGCTGGGTTCACGGTCGTAGTGGCTTCGCCGTCCGGGGAGACCATCGGGGGGGAGAAGACCTCATTGACGCCTGACATGAAGATCGAGGACGTCGAGATCGCGGAGTACGCAGGGATAATCATGCCCTGCTTGGCCACGGACTGGACCCCGAGCCCTGTCACCCAGGAATTGGTCAGGGCGGCCGCGGCTGCCGGGAAGCCTGTGGCTGCTCAACTGGGATCCGTGGTCACCCTGGCACGGGCAGGTGTCCTCGAAGGAAAGAGATACGCCTTCGCCGAAGGAATGGGGGACAATGTGCCAGAGTTCGAAGGCCTCGAGCGGGCCGGGCATGGAGTTGTGGAAGACGGGAACATCATCACCTCCGGTGTGTGTCCCTACATTGCTCCCAGGCGCGGGTTGGAAGACGGTACGTCTGGATTGACGAAAGCACTGATCGCCAAGATCTCTGGGTGATGACCCCGGCCTCGTAGGGTCCACCCGGTTCGGCCCCCTCGGCTGAAACCCGGGGGCTTTTCCAGCCCGAGTACCAAGCGGGAGCGGCCGGTCCACCCGAACAGAGCCCTCACCAGAGGTCGGCGGGGAACTTGGACCGGTACCCGTACCTGAGGGATACCAGATGCTGCTCCGGTGAAAGGCCCTCTGCGGGATCAATGCGTACGAACGGGGGTGCGCCGGGGTTGTCTGTCAACGTGACATAGCGGTCCTCCGCGGGGTGATTCCAGCGCCACATCCAGATCCGCCCCCGCTCCAATCGAGCCCCTCGGACCCACTCCAGCTCAGTAGGTGTGGGACCGTCCTCATCGGGGTTCTGTGCTGAGGCTGCAGCGGCGATGGCGGTGAGTTCCAGCGGGGGGTTGTTCACGTCCTTACCTGACAGCACCGGTAGCAGGGGCCGTGTTCGGCGCAGCCCGGACAGGTCCTTGGGCGGTCGGAGGAGCAGAAGCACGAAGCGGTCTCCCCATTCCATCCGCACGTGCCCGTCCAACCCCAGTTCCTGGACCGTGGCTTCCATGGCCTTCCAGAGCCGG
The DNA here is from genome assembly GCA_965365235.1 of uncultured bacterium. Classification (GTDB taxonomy): domain Bacteria; phylum Gemmatimonadota; class Gemmatimonadetes; order Longimicrobiales; family Gaopeijiaceae; genus CBDUAX01. The sequence goes on along the minus strand of CBDUAX010000114.1, from coordinate 3,010 downwards.
TCGGGGTCGTCGCCGTAAACGAACACCTCCAGCTCTTGCCCGTCGGTGCCCCATCCGTCCACGAATCCGTCGGTGCTCTCCTCGAGTCTATCGGCGAGCTCCTCGGAAAGGTCCCCGATCAGGTACGGTAGCTCCTCCTCGCCCTGCGGAAGGGTGAGGCACACGACGACCCCCATGGGCGGCGGTTCGTCCGTCCCGGCGTCTTCCTCGAACCAGTTCTCCAGGGGCTCGGTGGGGACGGGGGCCGGCGGACCTGTGGTCGACTCTTTGCGAGTCGCCTCGGCTTCCCAGACATAGCCGATGGCCTCGAACTGCCTACCTGCTTCTGCGAAGGCCTCCCGCGCCCCGTCGAGGTCGTCCTGATCCCAGAGCAAGCGGGCCCTCTCCCGGGCCACGGTGGCCAACAGGTCTAGAGCGTCCCTGGCCACGGCGGTTTCCTCCACATAATGGAGAAGGCGCTCTGCGGCTTCCTGTTCTCCGGTCAATCGGTGGGCCATGGCCCGGTGGAGTTGAAGATGGGTTTCCACAGGCAACCCCGTGACCCCCGATGCGTCCAGGAGGGCGGCCGCGGTGTCCAGTGCCCGGTGGCATTCCACGTCGCACCCCATGGCAGCCAGGATCTCGGCACCCGTTACCAGGAGGGAGGCGTCGTCGACCAATGGGTACGGATCTCCGCCTTCGACGAAGCTGGGGGTGACGGAGATGGCGTAGCGGAGTGCGATCCAGAGATTCACCCTCGCTGCTTCCACCCTGCCTGCCCGCCACTCGACCTTGGCCCGAAGGGCGTGCTGCAGGTGGTGGCCCGGTCCGAACTCGGGCAAGTGCCGGAGATGGTGGCCTGCCGCGTCCAGCAGGCCCAGCTCCATCTCCACCTGGGCCAGCCCGCGAAGGGTGGGGAACCTCCAGGCATCGTCGGTGGAAGCCTCGAGAGCGTCCAGCAGGTGGCGCCGGGCGCCGGCGGGATCGGACTTCAGCAAACGGGACATACCGGCCGCGTACCGAAACCCGCTCAGGAAGGCGGGGGGCTCTTCCGACCCCGACAGACCTACCTCCAGCAAGCGGAGGGCCTCGGAAACACCGCCAAGGTACCAGTGGGCGTGCCCGACCATGAGGGCCTCGTCGCCCTTTGGGTCGGCTGGGGCCAGTCGGAGCACTTCGTGCCAGTCCTGGTTGCGGTAGGCCTCCTTCAGAGATTCGGTGTCAGCCATCTCGATTCTCCATCTCGCGGTTTGGATCAGCCACCGGGACCCAGCTCCACCCCGACGAAAAGTGTCCTTCCAGGAGCCAGAGCCCCCGTGATGTCCGGGTAGTACTGGTCAGTGAGGTTGACCGCGTCCAGGTAGAGCCGGGTGGCCCCTAGTTGGACGCCGGATCGGAGGTCGATCCGGAAGTAGGAATCTTCCCCGTCCCTCCTTCCGCGCTGGGCGTGGATGGCTACGCTGAAGTCCTGGCCGAAGCTCCGTGTGACCTTACCGGTCATCCGCTCCACCAGGGGCCGCAGGGCATACTTGGACCGGTAGCCTCGGCTCTCCTCCGAGTCCACCGATAGAAATGCGACCCCCAAGCTCCATGCCGTCTTCACGGGCCCGTCGAAGGTCAGGTCACCCTCGAATCCCCGGAATATGGCCTTTTCCACGTTGCGGGTCTCCCAAGGCGAATCGTCTCCCGCGTTCAGGGGCCGTGCCCAATCGATGAGATTCTCCGCCCGCCGCGCGAAGACGGTGAGGGAGAGCTGCAGGCCTCCTACCCTGACCCAATCAGCCCCGACTTCCCCGGACCAGGCCCGTTCCGGCTCCAGCTCCTCCCGGCCCTGGTTCACCGGATCCCGGTAGTACCGCTCGGTGAAGGTGGGTGCGCGGAAGGACCTCCCCAGAGCCGTGCGAAAACGGAGTCCGCCTCCTACCCGAAAAGAACCGGAGAGGGAAGGGGAGAGGAAGGCCCCGAACCCTTCGTGCCAATCCCCTCTCAAACCGAGAGAGGCCACACCGCCCCCCCCTCCTCCCAACACGGCTTCCCCAAAGACCGAGCCTCGGCCTTCCGTTCTGTCGCCCAGGCTGTTGCTCTGGAGGATGTCCCTGAATAGCTCACTGCCCACGACGAGGTCGAGGCCCAGCCCCGATGAAACTCGGGTCAGAAGCTCCCCACCCACCTGCGATGAGGTATGCTGATTGTGGTAGTACTCTGGATCCTCCCGGATGAGGAAAAAGTCGTCCTCATGCCGCCGGTAAGAAACGCCGGCCTCCAAACCGGATTGGCCGACACGGGAGGAGGTCCACCGGAGGGAAGAGGTGAGGCTCCGGGTTTTTTCGAAAGATGGGAAGGGAGCATAGAAATCCTGGGCACCGAAATCCCGTCGAGCAAACCCAACCTCTCCGGAAAGGCCTTGCCTTCCCACGCCCCCGTCCAGGCCCAGATGGAACAGCAGGATTTCGAAGTCGGTTCCCTTGCGGTGACCGTCCGACCGACTGAACTCTCCTCCTGCCTGGAGGGAGATCCCATCCCGCTCCAGCAACGCACCGCCCCCCGAGACCCGAGCCGAGCCCCAGGATCCGGCTTCGGCTCTCCCCTGCCAGGGAGGGGCCCCCTTCCGGGTGACCACATTCACCACCCCTCCAACTGCGTCGGCGCCATAGAGTGAGGAGGCCGGTCCACGCAAGATTTCCACCTGTTCGACCTGATCCAGGGGGACCGTGAGGTCCAGGTCGAAGTGACCGGTCTGGGGATCGCTCATTCTGACCCCATTCACGAGGACCACGACCTGCTCGAATCCGGCCCCTCTGATGCTCAGGTCACTCTGAGCGGGAGAACGGGAAAGGATCTCTACCCCTGTTGCCCACTCCAACAAACCCGACACGTTCCGCACTGGAAGGGCCTCGATCTCCTCTCGCCCCAGGACCTGAACGCTTCGGGAAAGGACGGGGAGTCGCGAGGTGACGCGGGAGCCCACCTGGACCTGAAGGGTGTCCAGTTTGATGGGGCGCTCCTGGGCGTGGAGGGCGAGCTGGGGGAG
>CBDUAX010000113.1:0-10216 GCA_965365235.1 uncultured bacterium | reverse complement strand
GACCAGGTTGGGCAACCAGGCCGCAGTGAATGGATCCAGGGCCCCCGTCTCCCCAACAGCCCCCGAGATGCGGAAGAGAAGCATGTAGAGGATCGTGGATAGAAGGGCCACGCCGATACCGTAGGCCGTACCTCCCCGTTTGGTGCTGGTGGCCAGCGGGGCCCCGAAAAGGATGATGACCAGTGTGGCCACGGGGATGGCGATCTTCTCCTCCCGGTCCACCGGGAGCTTGGTGGGCGTCCCCCCCGAGCGCTCGAGGATATCGGCCAACCGCCCCATCTCCTCCCGGGTCATCTCTTCGGCCTTCCGAGGTGCCTCCAGAAACTCCTCAGGCTTTTCCTCGAACCCCACGGTCTGGAATTGTTGGAACTGGGAGGCCACTTCTTCCCCGTTCTCGAGGAAGATGCGGTAGAAGCCTTCGTTGAAGGTCCAACCGATCCCCTCCTCATACACGGCATACTCGGCCGTGAGATGCGCAGTGGGTCGGTTGGTTCCCGGCTCCACCACCTCCATGACGATATCGTTGAGGGTTCCTTCCGAGACGCTCAGACGCTCGATGGAGAAGTTTCGCCCGCCTTCGCCCTGGAAGACGAAGTCCCTCCGCCACTCCTGTCGTCGGTCCTCCTGCCCCAGGATCTCGGCTGCTCTCCGGTTGGCTCGGGGAACCACCTCCTCCAGCCCCAGTGCGACTCCCGTCAGCAGAACTCCCAACAAGATGACCGGGACGATGAGGCGATGGAAGGAGATCCCGCCGGCCTTCGCCGCCACGATCTCACGGTGGAGGGTCATGGTCTGGACGGTGAATACCGCCGACACCAGGGCCGCAATGGGGAAGGACCATTGAATGAACTGGGGCATCTTGTAGAGGTACGAGAGCCCCACCTCCAGCCAGGAGAGGCCGGCCCCCAGGTAGTCCTGGAGGTTCTCGGTCACGTCGCCGAGGATAAAGAGGATGGGTGAGCCGAGGATAAAGGCCAGGAATACCTTCATGAAGGAGCGGGCGACCAGCCGGTCCAGGATCCGGATCATGCCGGTCTGTCGATCCCTTCGGCCTCGCTGGCCCTGGCCGGGCGTCGGATCCAACTGAAAACGGTGAACAACAGGTCGTCCCAACCTCCGGCTCTGGCCGTCGCCACCTGTCTGGACATCCGGCTGACCATGATCAGGCCGATCGGAAGAAGGAGGAGGTTCGGAAGCCACATGGCCGTCGCAGGACTCACGTACCCCCGGTCGGCAAGCGTCTCCCCGCCGATGAGGGATACCCAAAAAATGGAGAAGATCACTACCGAAGCCGTGATGACCATCCCCACACCCCCCCGTGGGAACCGGACCGCCAGCGGGGCACCCAGGAGCACGAAGACGATACAAGCGAAGGCGATTGCGTACTTCTTGTGGATCTCAACCCGGTACTTGATGGCAGCCAAACGGAAGTTCTCTTCCCGCTCCGCATGGGTCTTGGCCGAGGAGACCGCCGCCCGGGTCACACCGTCCGGCGGAAGGGGCTCCTGTTGTTGGGCGAGGGCAGGGATCACCTCGTTCACGGATGCCCGGGCCTGGTCGGATCCAAGGGACTCTTCCGGCGGCACCATCTTTTCCCCATCGCCAATCCAACCGAGGGAACGCCGGACCGCCAGGAGGGAGGACTCATAAGCCTCGTCAAGAACCTCGGCCCGATCACGGTCGTAGGTCTTGGCTCTCCAGCCCAGCATCTCCGTAGACATTTCCCGGTCGGACCGATAGTCGGAGGAGACGCCGCGACGAAGGATGTTGGCGATCCCTCGGATGGGGAGAAACTGCTGGCCGAACTCCGCTTGCTGGAACCCACCCAACCGCTCCCTCGGGACCTCCAGGACGTACCCGTCGTAGAGGGTCAGGTAGAGGTCGGTCTGGTCCTCGCTGAAGGCCATGGTCCCCCTCCTGGCGTACGTCGTCCGCTGGGCGGAGGGATCCTCCACATCATAGATCACGATGTCCTCCATTTCGGAGGTTTCCGGATCGATGCGGGTGGCCTGCAAAAAGAACTTCCTCGTGCGATTGTCCTCTTCGGTGGTTTCGATCTCGTTGACGACCTGTTCCCGAAGCTGGAAAGTCGGGGTCTTGCGGCCGATATCAAACATCAGGTTCTTTAGCGCATGGTTCGATTCAGGGAGGACCTTGTCATTGAACAGAAACATGCCTCCGGCCAGGATCACTCCGATCCCCACCAGGGGCATGAGGATCCGGACGGGATTGACCCCTCCCCCGGTCATGGCCGTGATCTCATTTTCGGACGTCAGGTCACTGAATGAGTAGAGAACAGAGACCAACACCGACATGGGGAGGGTCAGTGCCACGGTGTGGGGAAGGGCGTAGATGGCGAATTCCAGGAGAACCGTCCATGGAAGTCCCTTCCCGACGAGTTGGTCCAGTCGCTGGGCCACCGTATTGAGAAAGAGAAGGCCGGTAATGAGTGTAAAGGAGAAGAGGAACGGCCCGATGTGGCTCCGAATCAGATAGCGGATGAGAATGGACATGGTCGGGCTGCCGTGGCCAGGGAACTCCAATTCTCCGGATCACCTGAAGGGAGAGGCGCCGAGGATCTCAGCGGCCCTTTCCCAGACTCTTGAAGAATATACACAGAACCGGTTCTGCTGGTCCCGTTGGATTGACCAACCGGCCCTTCCCCAAACCCGAGCTCGCGCCTAGATGCCGATCCTGGAGGTCCTCCTCTCCACACTGCTCCTGCTCTCGGCCTCATGGTCGGAGGGGAAGAAGCCGGTGGAACCGGAGGGTCCCTCGGTCAGATTGGGCCTCCAGCGCCGGCCACTGCCCTTTCCCTTCGAGCTCAGATCCGGCCTCTCTTCGCGGCTCCTGGAGTTTCAGACTCCCTTTTCCGGGGCACCGGCAGGACCTCCGCCGGAAGGGGTCGTCTCCGGGAGCCCCTTCGTCTTCCCCTCCCTCTCCCCCCGGCCGCTGGAGGCCCCTTCGAGAACCAGGCCCCAGGAGGCTCCACAGAGCCAGGAGCGAACGTCCCTCTTCCAGTCGGAATTCGCACAACTGGACTTCCAGCTTCAGGGGCGGGGTGAGTTCGGTGGAGATTGGAACCGGTTTTCTCCCTGCGAGACGGGCCTCCAGGTCAGCTGCGACCCCGGGCTCTTCCCCCAACTGAAACCCGATGTCCAATTCGGCCTGCAGGTGGGCGGAACCATCGCGGACCGGATCCACGTGGATGTGGACTACGACGAAACCAGGGAATTCTCCGCCACCAACAACGTCAACATCTACTACCAGGGAGAACCCGGTGAGGTCGTCCAGCGGGTCGAAGTGGGAGATGTGACGCTCCGGTTCCCCGAGTCCCGGTTTCTTACCCAAGGGGTCCCGGCAGGAAACTTCGGTTTCCGGGCTCTCACAGACCTGGGGCCCCTGAATGTTCAGGCGGTGTTCGCCCAGCAGAACGGGGACATCTCATCTCGTTCCTTCGAATTGTCCGGCGTGGGGGGGCGACAAGCCTTTGTTCAGGAAGACACCCTGGTTCTGGATGACGCGGACTTTGTGCAGGGCCAGTTCTTTTTCCTGGTGGATCCCCGGGAGATCACCGGCTATCCCCACCTGGATGTCCTCTCCCTGGAGCCCGGGAGCGCCCTACCGTCCCTTTCCCCAGGCCAGAACCCGGTCCAGCTCTACCGGTTCGAGAACGATCCCGTCACGCGGCAACAGGTGGAGGGATATATCCAGGCCGAAGCGGAGGCTCAGGCTGACGGCCAGACCGTCACGGAGTCGGGCTGGTTCCGGTACCTGGAATCCGGGGTGGATTACTTCCTTCATCCCAGCGGCCTATGGGTGGCTCTCCGCCGTCCCTTACGGCGGGAAGAGATGCTGGCGGCTACCTATGTGACGGCCACCGGGGACACCGTCGGGGACTACAATCCGGAGCGTATCCACAACACCGGAGCCAGACCCAGGCTGAGGCTTCTGAAAGCTTCGGGCCCCAAACATCAGCCCGGCACCCCAACCTGGGAGACGGAGATGCACCAGGTCTACCGCATTTCCGGGTCCGACGACGTGGACGCCAGCTCGGTGGCTCTGAGCCTCAGCCTGGGGGAGCTCTCGGCGGGGCGAACCTTCAAGCGACGGAACACCGGGGAGGAGATCACCCTTCTGAAGTTGTTGGGCCTGGATGAGGAGTCCCCAATCGATCAGGTGGATCCCACCTTCATCTACCGGCCGGCTCAGGAGTTTTTTCAAGAGAGGCCACCCGTCTCGGGGACCTTTGTGGTGTTCCCGACTCTCAAGCCGTTCGCGGCTCCCCCCCCACTCCCCTCCCTGGGCCTCTCGGCCGTCGAGACGGGTGAGATCCTGGGCCCCGACGCCAATACGGTGATCTACGATGCCGTGGACCCGGTGGAGCGAGAGAACGGAGGCCTTTTTCGCCTCACCATCCCCTTTCGGATCCGAACCGAGGGGGTGATCTCCACCTTCTCTCTGGGGGCCCTGGGCATCCGGGACGGGAGCGAGCGGATCTACTTCGGGGATCGCCTCCTTCAAGTGGGGAATGACTATGTCATCGACTACGACGTCGGTCAGGTCACCCTCCTTTCTCCCGATGCCCTCTTCGGCTCGGACCCCCAGGGAAGGATCCAGGCGACCTGGGAACAGAAGGCCCTCTTTCAGATCGCTCCCACGTCCATCTTCGGCTTCAATGCAAGGGTTGGACTGGGGAACCGGGGGGCCCTTCATCTCCTGGGTCTGTATCAGCAGGAGAAGAACCTTCAGAACCGCCCCCAGTTGGGGGTCGAGCCGGCGTCGATCCTTCTGGGCGGGCTGAACGGCGACCTCACCTTTGGAGCCCCCTGGCTGGACGACCTGGCGGCGAGCCTTCCAGGGGCCGGAGCCGACACCACCGCCTTCCTGAACGTGAGGGGGGAGATGGCTCTTTCGCTCCCCAACCCAAACACCAAGGGTGACGTCTATCTGGACGATTTCGACAGCACCGAGGACCTCCCCCTCTCTCTCCTCGACCGGGACTGGCATCTCGGGAGTGCCCCGGAGTCGGAAGATGGCGCCACCGGACTCCTCCCTGGGCTTGTGGGGGGGGAGAACACCGGGTCCCTGGTTTGGCAACACCAGTGGATTCTCCAGGGACCTGGCGGGGACAGCCTGGGGGTTTTCGAGGGGTTCTTCCCCAGAAGGGACGTGGACGTCCAGATCAACATCGCCGGGACCGAGACCCGACAACCGGGTCTACGTCTCACCTTCGAACCGAACACCGGCTCAGACCCATTGAACCCCAGCTGGCGCTCGGTGACCTCTGTTCTCTCAACTACCGGGTCGGACCTCTCCCGCACCGATTTCCTGGAGTTCTATGCCTCTGGGGGTGAAGAACTGACCCTCGTGGTGGACCTGGGAAGGGTGAGTGAGGACGCCGCATTCGTGGATGAGTCAGGTGCCCTGACCGGGGTGGATCCCCGCGATGGAGAAGACTGGGGGATCGGCTTTTTGGATCAGGAGGCGGATCCGCGGAGGGGAGAAATCTGGAACAACACTCTGGACCGAGAGGGGGTGTGGGTGGAGGCGTGCGAGGCGGGGAGGGGGCGCATCTATCCTCTGGGAGACGCCAGGGCCAACTGCACACGAGGGAACGGCCGGAACGACACCGAAGACCTGGACGGGGATGGGAATCTGGCTACGGAGGATCGGGTTTACCGCTATGTGGTTCGACTCGATGGCTCTTCCCCCTATCTGGCCAGGACCACCGAAGAGACCTCCAGCACCTTCCAGCTATACCGGATTCCCCTCCGGGGACCGTTGGCCACCAATGTCGGGGGCCTGGTCACGGAGGCGGACTGGAGGGCGGTGAAACATCTCCGGGTAACGGTGGTGGGATCCGGGGCCGGTGACGCCCTCTCCCTGGCCCGCATGAGATTCCTGGGTTCCCGCTGGGTGAAGAGGGGTCAGGAGGGCATCATCACCGGTCTCTTCGGGGACCAAACCGGGACCGGTGGCCAGGTGGAGGTGGGGCAGGTAAGCACTCTTTCCGAAGGAGGGGCATACCAGCCTCCCCCCGGGGTTCTGGACCAACTCGACGACCCCACTCAAGCCTTCGGCGGACAGGGAGTGGAGTACAATGAGAGTGCCCTTTCCATCCGGGTCAGGGAGCTGGCCCCGGGGGAAAGAGCCGAGGTGTACAACCGCTTTCCACAGCGCCCCCGGAATTTCCTCACCTACCGTGAAGCCCGGCTGTGGGTGGTGGGTCCCGAGGGAGATTGGGGCCAGAACGGGGCCGAATTTTTCCTGAAGGTGGGGTCCGACCCCGACAACTTCTACCTCTACCGTTCCCCTCGGCCCACGCCCAGCGGGGGAGGAGGGATCGCCTCCACCGACTGGCTCCCGGAAATCGTGGTGGATTTCAACCAGTGGCTCACCCTCCGGAGGCAGGCGGAAGAGGCCTTGATCCAGAATCCTCCCGATCCGGGGGGTGCACCCGTGGTCATCTGGAGCGCCGACTCCACCTACGCCGTGTTTCTCAAAGACCGGGCTCGGGCCCCCAACCTCGCTGCGGTACGGGAGCTCTCCCTGGGGGTTTGGAATCCCACCGACCTCCCGGTGGAGGGCACGCTGTGGGTCAACGAACTGAGGCTGGGGAGAGCCGTTCAGGACCCCGGGTATGCGGGGTACGTAGACCTGAACCTGGAGGCACCCAACCTCTTGCGGGCATCGCTGAGTTATTCGGGGCAAGGGCCCTTTTTCCGTCAGCTCTCCAACGAGGCCACCTTCCAGAACGATGCGGCCCTTTCATTCAACTCCAGCGTGGAGTTGGGCAGGGTGGCACCGGAAGAGTGGGGAATCGCCCTCCCGGTCTCGGTGAGCCACACCCGCTTGGGCCAGGACCCTACCTTCCTGGCTCAGAGTGACGTCCGAGCCGACCGTATCCAGGGCCTTCGGAACCCTGGCGCTTCCGACACTCGTGTCGAGGTAGCCTTTCGGAAGACGACCCCGACGGGGAACCGCTTCCTGGACCCTGTGCTTGACGGCCTGAGCCTTAGAGCCGGGTACAATCGGAACCGTGTGACCACCACGACCCTTGATTCCGAGGGATCCGGGATGGATGCACGAGCCGAGTACAACAACGAAATGGAGGCCCGGGAAACCGGATTGGTCCCCGGCTTCGCCGAGGGGATCGTTCGGGCCCTGCTTCCCGGCAGGTTGGAAGAGGCCGCCTTGAATGCCCGGTTCCGTTGGAACCCGGAACGTCTCCGCCTGGGGACCCTATATACTCGGCGGCGCCTGGAGTCCTATCGATTCGAACAAATCCTGGCCCTGGCCTCCGACACCCTCGTCACGGCCACGCGATCACCACGAGAGGCCCTGGAAACCACGGCTCAGGTGTTCTTTCGGCCGCTGAATCCCCTGACGGCCGAGATGACCTTCTTCTCGGTTCGGGATCTTCTCCCGTCCTCGAAGGCGGTCCAGGACCCCACCTTCCAGCCTCTTCTGGAGGAGGAGCGATGGAGTCCAGGACCCTTTGACCTGGGCTGGGAGACGGCTCGGAGCCTCAGGACGCGGATGGGTTTTCGCCCGACTCTGGCGTCCTGGCTTCGAACGGATTTTGTCCTATCCACCGATTACGCCTCGGACCGATCCGGTGCTCTGGTTGAGCGAATTCCCTTCGGGTCCGATACCCTGCTTGCTCTTCAAAGGAATGCCAACGGGAACCGGAGCACCCGTGCATCATTCACCCTTGATGCCGAGGGTTTGGCACGGGCCTTCGGATGGACCGAGGCGGACACGGCGACGGTGGAGGGAACCGCTGGAGAGGCCGGCGTCTTCGGCAGGGTCCTCTCGGCGCTGGACCCGTTCTCCCTTACCCGCCAGGGAGGTTTGAATGCGCGGTACTACCGGGGTCAGGTCGATCCCGGGCCGGGTTTCCAGCTCGGATGGGGCGGGCAGGACGATTTCCGGTTCCTCCAGCAGGATACCGCTTCCATTCTCACCGGACGGACCACCTGGACCGCGGGCACCGGCCTGCGGCTGCCTTTGAATCTGCGCCTGTCGGGGAACTATTCCGACTCCCGGACCGAGATCTTGCATCTGCGGAGTGATCGGGATCTCCGAACCAGGAGTTGGCCGGACGTCCGGCTCACCCTTACCGAGGTATCGGTCCCGGCGAAGCTTCAGGGGCTTCTGGGATCGATCTCCGTCTCCGGCGGAATCCGGGAGAATCTCCAGGAATCCACCTTCGGCGGTTTTGGACTCCAACGACGAATCCGGGAGGAACGCCAGATTCCCCTGGAAATGAGTGCAACCTGGTTCGGGCAGATGACCACCACCTATCGAGGGATCTTCTCCGACGGAGATGGGGTGGACCCCACGGGAGACACGCGGAACGAAAGGCGGAGCCACACCTTCGCCCTCTCCTCCGTATTCGAAGAGCCCCCGCTCCTGGGCCAGCGACTGGATGGGCCGGTGAGGTTGTCCATGGGCTACCAGTACAGTTCGGAACTCGATTGCCGGATTCCTTCGGGGAAGAACGACTGCATCCCCTTCATCGACAATCTGAACCGAAGTGTGAACCTCACCCTGGACACGACCATCACCCCCCTCCTTGTGGGGCTTCATTTGACCTATACCGACCGGCGCTCATTTGTCGGGCGCCACGACGGTTCGTCGCAGTTCCAGTTCGGGATCTTCGGCCAGTTCCTCATCGACTCGAATGCTGCGGCCCCTTCGGCCTCCGATCCCGGAGGGGATTGACGGGCAGGGTTCCCTCTCTGCCCTTCTACTGGATAAAGGCCGGATCCAACCATCCTCCCGCCCCCACATGGCTTCGACCTTCCTTCATGACTCCCATGGAAGGACGCGGGCTTTTGCGGGGTGCGGCGCTCCTGGTGTTTCTCGCACTGGCCCGGGTGGTGATCTCGGGGTCTCTTCAGTCTCCGCTGGTTTCCGACCCGGCTCCCGATGCGCTTCCTGAGCTTCTGGATCGAGCGGAGGAAGCCCGGAGGCTGGACTCCATCCGAACTCTGCCCCTTGGTGAGGGGGAGCGGATGGACCCCAATCGGAGCAGCGTGGACGAACTGGACAGGCTCCCCGGGGTCGGCCCTCGGGTCGCGGCGGCGATCGTCCAGTTCCGGGAAAGCTCTGGTGGGTTCTCGGGTGTGGAAGACCTTCTCCAGGTTCCAGGCATCGGGCCGACGACGCTGGAGCGGATCAGACCCCACCTGGATCTCTCCGAAGGCCGCCGGGTTTCCAGACTCCGGCCCTCCTCAGCCGTGGAGCTTCTGGACCTCAACCGGGCGACCCGCGAAGAACTTCAGGCGCTCCCTGGGATTGGACCGGCCCTCTCGGACAGAATTGTGGAAAGTCGGAGCAAGGATGGGCCCTTCAAGACCATCGAGGATCTGCTTCGTGTCTCTGGCATCGGACCCGTAACTCTTTCCAGAATCAAGCCCCTCATCCAGGTAAGAAGGATTTCTTGACCCCTTCGTGCGCGAAGACATATCTTTGTTGGAGGGAAAAAACGTATGTTTATGCACGACGGCGAACGTACTCCTTGAGTTTCAGCGTTTGCCGCCGGTACTATAGGAAAGTCGTTCCGAGGCCCAGGATTCAGGGGAGCCACAAGATCTTGTTTTTTACGGGAACCTCAGCGGTGGGCCTGGGGTTGAGAATCTCACCAATACTTCGTCGGCGGTTTGACATGCTGCTGTCCCACCTTTCTGTCCCCCCACTGGAAGACGTTCAATAATGGCAACCAACGTCGTCCAAGATCGCCTCGGCGACCTTTTTGTCCGGGAAGGGCTCATCACCGAAGATCAGCTCCAGGAAGCGCTTCGGGAGGCCAGGCAGACACGGACCCGGATCGGGTTCGCCCTGGTAAAATTGGGTTTTGTTGCTGAGGACGAATTGACCAGGGCCCTGGCCAAGCAGTTCCGGGTCCCAGCCGTCGATCTCGAAAAGGTCAAGGTCGAAGAGAAGATTCTGAGGCTCATCCCGGAAGACGTGGCGATGAAGCATCGGGTCATCCCTCTTCGCAAGGTTGGCCGGACCCTCACGGTGGCCATGTCGAACCCCACCGACGTGGGGGCCCTGGACAACCTGAAGTTCATCACACGGTTTGAGATCGAACCGGTCATCGTCGGCGAATACACTCTCCAGAAGCACCTGGAAGAGTACTACGGTCTTGGCGAGACCAAGATGCAGGAGATGCTGGGGGATCTCCTGGAAGAAGAAGTCGAGA
>CBDUAX010000112.1:0-10283 GCA_965365235.1 uncultured bacterium | reverse complement strand
TTCGGCTCCTCAACAGCTCGAGCTCGCGGACGGTACCGAAGCCCTTGCCGCAACGCCGGCACGTCAGAATCGGCGCCGTCGTCATCCACCGGTCCACTACCCTGTCCTGGGGGAGGTCCTCCATCTTGATGCAGTTCGTGGGGCAGACATAAACGCACGCCCCGCACCCGATGCAGCGATCGGTGGGTTTTCTGAAGGGCACCGCGGTGCTGCGCTCGGACCCCCGGCTCTCAAAGCCAATCGCCGCCTGACCGATAAGGTCCCGGCAGACGTTCACGCAGCGGCCGCAGAGGGTGCAGAGTTCCCCTTCCGTCTTCTCCAGATCGGTGTCGGCGACTCCGTGCTTTGCGCAGAAATCCCGGACAACCGGGGAGCTGTAGCAGCGCGCCAAGAGCAACTCCAGGACGGTGCGGCGATCCCGCACGATGCCCTCGGAGTTGGTGAAGATCACCAGCTCGTCGTCCTGAATGGGGTAGTTGCAGGCGGTGACGGTCTTGACGCGCCGGCCCTTCCTCAACTCCACGATGCAGACTCGGCACACCCCGTAGGGCTGTAGGGCCGGATGGCGACAGAGGGTGGGGATCTCGATGCCGAGCCGCCCGGCCGCATCGAGAATGGTGGTTCCATCCTCGACTGCGATCGGCTTGCCGTCGATCGTCACCTGGTGGACTGTGCCCTGGTGTTCCATCGCATCCCCCTAGCACGTCGCTGAAAAAGGGAAGCTATCTTCTATACCCTGGCCACGGCGTCGAACTTGCACACTTCGTAACAGATGCCGCACTTGATGCACTTTTCCCGGTCAATGAAGTGCGGTTCCTTCAGCACTCCCGCGATCCCGTCCTGGGGGCAGGGCTTGATACAGGCCAGGCACCCGGTGCACTTCTCCTCGATGATCGTGAACTCGATCAGGGCCCGACAGACGCCGGCCGGGCACTTTCCATCGCGGATGTGCGCCAGGTACTCCTCCTCGAAATACTCCAACGTCGTCAGGAGCGGATTGGCCGCGCTGCCGCCCAGAGCGCAGAGGGAGGTGTTCTGGACCGCGTTGCCCAGAGCCACCAACCTCTCCAGGTCCCCTTCCTTCCCTTCGCCCTCGCAGATCCGGTCGAGGATGTGCAGGATCTGGCGGATCCCCTCCCTGCAGGGGATGCACTTGCCGCAGCTCTCCCCCTCCAAGAAACGGAGGAAGTAGCGGGCCACATCCACCATGCAGGTGTCCTGATCCATCACGATCATTCCACCCGAGCCCATCATGGAGCCGGCCTTGGTCAGCTCGTCGAAATCCACGGGAAGGTCGAGATGGGACTCCGGCAGGCAGCCTCCGCTGGGACCGCCGGTCTGGACCGCCTTGAAGCGCCGGCCTTCGCGGATGCCACCGCCGATGCCGAAGATGATGTCCCGCAGGCTGATGCCCATGGGAACTTCCACCAGACCCGTGTGGTTCACCTTCCCCACCAGCGAGAACACCTTGGTGCCCTTCGATTTCTCCGTCCCCATGGAGGCGTACCAGTCCGCGCCTCGGCCGATGATGAGGGGGACGTTCGCCCACGTCTCCACATTGTTCAGAGTGCTGGGCTGGTCGTAGAGTCCCTTGTGGACCGTGTGGACATACTTCGCCTTCGGCTCCCCTGGTTTGCCCTCCAGACTCGCCATGAGGGCCGAGCTCTCGCCGCAGACGAAGGCCCCACCCCCCTGGCTGATTCGGACGTCGAAATGGAATCCTTCCTTGCCGAGGATGTCCTGCCCCAGCAGTCCATAGGCCTTGGCCTCCTCCACGGCCCGAGTGAAGTACTTCACGGCCAGAGGATATTCATGGCGGACGTAGATGGCGTAGGCTCCGATGATGAGGCCTTCCAGAACCGAATGGGGATTCCCCTCCAGGAGGGAGCGATCCATATAAGCGCCGGGATCGCCTTCGTCGGCGTTGACGATGACGTAGCGGATGTCACCGTGTGCTTCGCGGCAGGTCTCCCACTTGTATCCGGCGGAAAAGCCACCGCCCCCCCTTCCCCTCAGACCGGCCTTCGTGACCTCGGCAATGACCCCTTCAGGGGTCATCTCATGGAGCGCCCTGGCGAGGGCCGAGTAGCCACCGATCCGGATGTAGTCATCGATGCTGGTCGGATCGATCATGCCGTTCATGCCGAAGACCAGGCGCTCCTGGCGCTTGTAGAACGGGACTTCGGATTCCTGCGGGATGCTCTCGCCGGTGCCGGGATCCCGGAAGAGGAGGCGCCCCACCGGCCCGTCTTGCTGAACCGTCGCCTCCAGGATCTCTGATGCGTCCCGGGGCTTGACCCCCACGTAGAGGTTCCCCTGCGGGTGGGTCACCACCAGAGGCCCCTGCTCGCAGAAGCCGTGGCATCCGGTGAGCTTCATCCGCACGTCGACGGCCAGACCGCTCTCGGAGATGGCCTCTTCGAATGCCTGGCGCAGGGAGGACGCCCCCAGGGCCATGCAACCGGTGCCGCCGCAGATGGCGATGAAGGGTTGTTTGGGATCGTATCCGGCCTCCAGGAGTCCGCGATACTCGCTCAGGGCCGTGGGGTCTGCAAAACGGACCTGACCGGCTTTGTCCGCAATCGGGCGGATCTCATCTTCTCGTTCTACGGTTCCTGTCCGCCCCTTGCCGTTCCCCCTGGCCCGCTTGAGGAGTCGAGCGACCCCGGAGGTCGTCATGTTGCCGTAGTATTCCCCGTCCACCGTCACCAGCGGTCCCAGGGCACACGCCCCCAGGCAGTTGACGGTGTCCACGGAGAACTCGCCGTCGTCGGTGGTCTCTCCGGCCTGGATCCCGAGCTTCCTCTCCAGCTGCTCCAGGACGCGGTATGCGCCCCGGACGTGGCAGGCCGTGCCCATGCAGACGTTGCAGACGTGTTCGCCCTTGGGGCTCAGGCTGTAGGCCCCATAGAAGGTAGAGATGTGGAAGAGTTGGCTGTCGGGGATGGAGAGCCGGTTCGCCAGGTAGCGCAGCTCTTCCTCGGGCAGGTAGCGGTGCCGCTCCTGGACCCGATGGAGGATGGCGATGATCTGGCCCGGATCCCGACCGAAGTGGTCGAGGATGCTATCCAGCCATTCCTGGTCTACGCCGGTGTCCATGGCCGGGCCTCAGCGGATGCGTGAAACCGTTTGAGCGATCTCTCGGTCCTTGGCTTCGGGTGTCTCGAGGTGTGTGAGTACCCGAGCCGTTTGGAGCATCTTGTCCTCCGCCACCACGTTGGCGTCGATGAGCATCCGCGCCCCGGTCTTGCAAGCATCGACGCAGGCCGCCCCCCTCCCTTCCAGGACCCGGTCCCAGCAGAGGTCACACTTGGCCATCAGGTCCCCGTCGACCCTTCTCAGGACCCCGAAGGGACAGGCCAGGACACAACTCGAGCACCCGATGCAGAGCTCGTGGCTGAACCGGACCGGCTCGTTCGGCCCCGGGCGGTAGAGCGACTCGGTGGGGCAGACCGATGCGCAGGGTGCATCCTCACACTGCTGGCACTGCAGCGGAACGGCTTGCTTCCCGATCCCCAAAACACGGACCCGGCTCGCCGGCCTGGGCGATTCGACGATCGCTTCCGCTAGGGCCTCCGACCTGGACCATCGCACGGCGCAGGCCAGTTCACAGCTGTGGCATCCAATGCACCGCTCCAGCTCGGTCACGATGATTCTCATGGTCTTCACACTCCGGGATGGGCGTAGCGCGTCCCTCGGATCCCCAATCTGGAATCGGAGGCAAAGCCTGCGGCCGGCTTCCCGGGAACCATCTCCGGGAGGCTGGGCGGTCCTGAACCAGGAGAGACGGATGTGGAAGGCACCGGGCCTCCAAGATGCGGGTTTGGTTGGGAAAGTGGGGGCGTGAGTGGGGGCTCGGCAAGATGGGGAACAAGAAAAGTGTAACCTGGTCGCAGAAATTCCCGGTTCGACTGGTTCAGGAGGGTCCTTTTTCGGAGTCCATTCGATTCAGGTGAACTGGATGACCCGCTCCCGGGGGGGAGGACCCGGGATTTCTCCTATCGAAGGGGATGTCGGCCGAGCCGGAACAGATTCTGGAATGCTCCGCTGCTGAAAGAAACCGCTGAGGCTTTCAAGCCGATCTGAACCGACGCATTCGGCATTCTCGGTGCCGGGTGGGCCGCTGCGAGAGATCAGGTCGATCCTTCGCCAACCGGCGGAAGGCCCATGGAAGGCAGGGAAGGCGTCGAAAACCAAAAACACGCCCGTCAGGGGGAAAGCCACCCTCGGCCCATGAAACAGACCGGCCCCGGTGGGGAATCCCCGCCGGGGCCGGTCCTTCTATCTCGGGCCGCGAGGGCCCGAGGGTTCCACCTACGCGCCCACCTTCTCCTTGAGCCACTTGGTCGTGTGGGACTTCGGCCGTGTGATGGGCTCCCACCAGGCCCGGCTCATGATGAGCTGGGAGAGGAGACCCATGGCACGGGAGACGCTGAAGAACACGGTGTAGAATTCCAGCTCGGTGATTCCGTAGTAGTACAAGAGGGCGCCTGAACCTGCATCCACGTTCGGATACGGGTTGGCGGCCTTACCGTGCTCCTTGAGCACTTCGGGGATGACCTTGAATCCGGTGGAGACCGTCTTGAAGACCGGATAATCCGGGAAGTGAGCTTCGCCGAACTGATGGAAGGCGGTGAAGCGGGGGTCCGTGGCCCGGAGAACCGCGTGCCCATAGCCCGGCACGACGCGGCCGCTGTTCAGGACCTCCCACGCGTACTCCCTCATTTGCTCCTCGGTCGGGGCACCGTCGTACTTGTCGACGATCCCCATGATGAACTTCAGGCATTCCTGGTTTGCCAGGCCGTGGAGCGGGCCCGCCAGTCCCGCGAGGCCGGCGGCGACGGCGTAGTACGGATCGGAGAGTGCCGAACCGACGACGTGGGCCGTGAAGGCGGAGACATTCCCGCCCTCGTGGTCGCAGTGGAGCGTCAGGTATAGCCGAAGGAGGTCGTAGAAGTCCGGATCGTCGTTCCCCAGCATGTGGGCGAAGTTGGCGCCCATGTGGAGGGTCGGGTCGGCCGGGATCAGGTCCCCTTTGTCGTACTTGATGCGGTAAACGGCTGCGGCCAGGGCCGGGAGCTTGGCCAGAAGGTTCAGGCTGTCTTCCAGGGCGGCTTCCCACATCTCATCCCGGGTCATGCCCTCGTCATAGCGCTTCCGGAAGTAGGACTGCTCTTCCATCGCGGTGATGGCGCAGATGAACATGGCCATGGGGTGCGAGGTCTTTGGGAGGGCCCGGAGGACGTCTTCCACGAAGCCGGGGATAGCGGCACGCTGGCCGAAGTCGGCCTTGAGGGCCTCCACATCCTCACCCTCCGGAAGATCGCCGGTGCAGAGGAGGTAGAAGATCTCTTCAGGGTACTTGTCGAAGAGTTCGCCAAGGGGGATCCCCCGGATGATGAGACCATCGATGGGATCCACCATCGACGTGTCGCATACCAGCCCCTTCACGCCACGCATCCCACCGTATATCTGCTTGAGGGTCACCTCGGAGATGACTTCAGACCCGTAGTTCTTGACCAGGTCCCTGATCTCGGCCTGCATCCCGGGGATCATGGCCCCCAGGGCTTCTTTGATGTTCGGCATTGAGTATCCTCCGGATAAAAAGAAAAGGCGATCGTTTGGATCAGAACTGATTCAGTTTCGTTTGTTGCGGGTCGGCATCCCAATCAGACCCATGTGCCTTGTCTAGCAGAGGCTTGGCAACCTCTGATCAATTGGACAAGAGGTCAACATAGTCAGGGAGGCGTGGCCTCGCCATGTGTTGAGTGAAAAAAATCACCCTCAAAGATCCGAGCTTTTTTCTCTCCTGATCGATCCCAGAAT
Source organism: uncultured bacterium (assembly GCA_965365235.1). Classification (GTDB taxonomy): domain Bacteria; phylum Gemmatimonadota; class Gemmatimonadetes; order Longimicrobiales; family Gaopeijiaceae; genus CBDUAX01. Next base: position 4,457 of record CBDUAX010000112.1, on the reverse strand, counting down.
CCGGAACCAGACAGCCCATGCCTGAGAGCCTTGGGGAGCGGGATTGTAGAGCCCGGAACCGCAAGAAATGTTCCGCGCCTGAAGGTCGGGGAGATTGCACGTCTGTGTCGAGAAAACCCAGAACAATGGGGTTTAGCGCACTTCCTGGGCTCAACCAAACCCGGAATCTGAAGCGGGGCCTCTGGTGATCATCCCTGCTCCCTCCAGACACTAAGGACAAAGGGTCCCAGTGAGAGTCCCATGGGAGTGTCTTGGACGCCCATTTCGTCCCACCCGGCCGCCGTAAAGGCCGGTCCCTTTCGGAATTCCACGAAGTGGCCTCCCTGGCGGAAGGTGAGACGCTCATCAGGAGCCCTTGCCAGCTCGAAAAGGACCTCCAGAAGTGACCACCGGGAGAATAGGTCGGTTTCCGGACTGGCGAAGGGGTCACCATCCTGGGGGAAGGGCTGTTTGGTGTCGGCGATGAGGATCTCTCCGCGCTCCAGATCGACGGCGTCACCGGCCCCCAGAAGAAAGAGCCGGACTCCATACCCACCGTTTCCCTCTGCCTCCAGGGTTGCATCCCGAGCATCCAAAAAGACCACTCCCGATGCTCCGACGACCCGGGCCCAACTGTTCTCCACCACGAGGGCGGTGTTCTCATCGATGCCAAAACCGAAAGAGTCCGAGGGTGACCTCAGGACGGCCACCATCAGGCGAGCCCATCGGCCCCGGGCGAGAAAATGTTGATCCACCAACCCTGTTTCGAGAAATCCCATCCCCGGCGTGAGACGCCCCCCATCTCCGCCCCCCCCCACCCGGATCCCCTCCTCCAGGGCCCCCTCACTGCTGCCGCCTCCGATCATGGGATCCGACATGATTGCAGCGCCGGCCGAAGACCCCGAAACAACGGCCCCGGCTTCGAACCGCTCCCACACAGCCTCAAATGCTCCGGAGCTTTCGCCCCCTGGAACGAAGAAGTCGGTGATGCGGCTTTGGTCACCACCGGTGAAAAAGAACCCGCTACAACCCTCCAGCGCCTCGACGATCTCTGGGTCGTTGGCCTGGTTCGGCGAATCCAGGGTCAGAAAAATGCCCTTCGAAGCCTCAGGGCCCCCGTACGCATTGAAGGTCTCAACGTACTCCTCCATGGACTCCAGAGGATCACCGGAAGCCGTAGGTAGCACACAGATGGGGCCGTCTCCCGACCGGCCTTCCAGTATCGCATCATAGACGCCCGAATTTTCATCGGCGAGAGCCCCGCCGATGATCACTAGACGGCCCTGAGATCCAACTGGCTCACCTTCTTCTGCTGGGAACACAAAACCGGGTTCGTCCGTTTCTTCACCGGGTGTTTCCCCACCTTCACAACCCAAAGGCCCACCGAGGGCCAGGGCGAAAAGGACAAAAAGAAACAGAGACGTAGGACGAAGGGTACCAGATCCGGCCATGACCTTCGGGCCTTTCTCGGAAGGGTTTCGTGGGTGTCAGAGTCGGAAGTGAAAGTGTCCCCCCTTCCCCACCAGTTCAAGAGAACAGGACCCCGAAAGGAGTCTTCCTCCATGGCCGAGGTAAACAAAAGCCCGCGCTCTCCAAAGAAGATCGCCACCTGGAGTCAACTCCCGGACCGGGAGCCAACCTACGCCCTGGTGGCAGAGGTGGATCTGGTCGTCATCCGCTATAGGGATAGCGTCTCGGTTTTGTATGGTAGGTGTCTGCACAGGGGTGCCCTGATGTCCGACGGGCGCGTCGAGGGTGACAACCTGGTGTGTGGGCTCCACGCCTGGGATTACCGAGTCGATTCAGGAGTGAGTGAATACGACAACACCGAGGTGCTCCGGAAGTTCGACGCCTGGGTCGACCTCGAGGCAGATGCGGTGTTCGTAGACGAAGCAGAGATCCGTGGGTGGTCGGAGGACAACCCGCAGCCCTTCAAGCGGGACCAATACCTGGGGCTGTACCAGGATCCCCACGGCGCCGCGGCTGAACCCTTCAACAACTACATTCAAGAGTTGGCCAGGAACGGTCTGAAGAAGACCGGCCACCATGGGCGGATGTCTGCCATGGGGGTCCCTCTCACTGAATTACCCCGCTGGTCCGAAATCCAGATCCTCACCGCACAGTTGGCCCGCCTACCCCTCCTTGACGAAGAAGAGGTCTCGTCTGAAGTGGTCATCGGACCCAGTGCGGCCCGACCGCTCCGTCTGGACATCCCACTCTTCATCTCGGACATGAGCTTCGGCGCGCTGAGCGAGGAAGCCAAGATCGCTCTGGCCTCGGGCGCAGAGGGGGCGGGGACCGGAATCTGCTCCGGTGAGGGCGGGATGTTGCCTGAGGAACAGGAGTCGAATTCCCGGTACCTCTACGAACTGGCTTCCGGGCGGTTCGGATGGAGTCTGGAGAAGGTGAAGAAGTGCCAGGCCTTCCATTTCAAGGCCGGTCAGGGAGCGAAGACAGGGACGGGGGGGCACCTTCCGGGGGAAAAGGTCACGGATCGGATCGCACAGGTCCGGGGCATTCAACCTGGTCAAGCGGCCATTAGCCCGAGCCGTTTCCCCAACCTCCGATCACCTTCTGACTTTCGGCAAATGGCAGAAGAGGTCAGAGAAGCCACCGGGGGGATCCCTGTGGGATTCAAGATGTCCGCCCAACACATCGAAGGCGACATCGACTTCGCCCTGGAGGCGGGAGCGGACTACATCATCCTGGACGGGAGGGGTGGAGCTACCGGAGCCGCACCAGAGATCTTCAAGAACAATATCGGCGTTCCAACTATCCCAGCGTTGGCACGGGCCCGGAAGCACCTGGACCGGGTGGGCGCCCGGGATGTGTCCCTCATCATTACTGGAGGGTTACGGACCGAGTCGGACTTCGTGAAGGCGCTGGCACTGGGTGCCGATGCCGTAGCCATCTCGAATTCGGCCCTTCAGGCCATCGGGTGCCTTGCCATGCGCGCCTGTCATACGGACAACTGCCCCGTCGGGATCGCAACCCAGAAAAAGGGACTCCGGGCTCGGCTGGTCATCGAGGACTCCGCCCGACGGTTGACCCGTTATCTGGACGCCACGACCCACCTCATGAAGGTCTTGGCCCGGGCCTGCGGCCATCGAGATCTCAAGGACTTCTCGGTGGAGGATCTTTCCACCTGGGATCGTGTGACGTCTGAGCTCGCGGGAATCCGGTATGCCGGCCCAACCCAAGCACTCCCATCCCCTACCCGTACGGCCCCTGTTCCACCGGGCCCGAGCTGAAGGCGAATCTCCCCACCCTCACTTGCACGGCAAGAACCTCACGGTGCTTTCCATCTCCACCAGCACCTCCTGCAATGCCGTGAGAGTGCTCTGGATGTCCTCTTCGGTGGTTTGTGAGGAGAGGGAAAGGCGGATGGCGCAGTGGGCGTCTTCTCTGGACAGCCCCATGGCCAGGAGGGCGTGAGACGGATCCGGGTCACCAGATTTACATGCGGAGCCGGAGGAGAGGGCAATGCCTTTTTGATCCAATGCGAACACCAGGGACTCCCCCCTCAGGTCCGGGAGGGTCAGGTTGAGCGTGTTGGGCAAGCGACCGGCGCGAGGGCCGTTCAACCGAGCCGAAGGTACCAGACTCCGGATGCCAGCTTCCAGCTGGTCACGAAGGATCGAGATCCCCTCCCGGACTTCCACCGCCTCCACCGCCAACTCCGCCGCCACTCCGAGGCCAACAATGGCCGGGACGTTCTCGGTGCCGGCCCGGAGTCCGGTCTCCTGGCCCCCTCCATGGATCAGGGGCTCCAGATCCACTCCTTTCCGGACAAAAAGAGCGCCTACTCCCTTGGGACCGTGGAACTTGTGCCCTGAGAGAGTCAACAAGTCCACCCCCAACCTCTCCACATCCAGGGGGATCTTCCCGACGGCCTGGACGGCATCGGTATGGAACCAAGCCCCATGGCCGCGGACCACCTCGGCCATCTCCCGGATCGGCTGCAGGGTTCCGACTTCGTTGTTGGCCATCATCACGGACACCAGGGTGGTTTCGACCGACAACGCTGTTTTTAGGTCCGCCGCCGAAACCCTCCCCTCCCCGTCCACAGGGAGGTACGTCACCGTAAAACCTCGGCTCTCCAAGAATCTGCAGGTGTTCAAGACTGCCGGGTGCTCCACCGTGGTGGTGACGATGTGCCGGCCATCCGACTCTCGTGCGAAGGCGGCCCCTTTCAGAGCGAGGTTGTTCGCCTCGGAGCCCCCTGCAGTAAAGACCATGCGTTTGGGCATGGCCCCGATGAGTTTTGCGACCCGACGCCTGGCCTCCTGCACCGCCTCCTTGGCTTCCCGACCCTGGAGGTAGAGACTGGAAGGATTTCCAGCGACCCCGTCCAGGTGCTTCGCCATGGCCTCCACTACACGGCGGCGCGGGATGGTGGTGGCGTTGTTGTCCAGGTAGATCAGGCGCGGGGGTTTGGAGGTTAACGGCACCGCTCCGAGGAAAGGCAGCTCCAGGCC
>CBDUAX010000111.1:0-10302 GCA_965365235.1 uncultured bacterium | reverse complement strand
ATGAACTCTTCGAAATCTCCCATCGAGCTGGATGCGCGGGCCGGCAGGCGCGCCGGACCAGGTCGAATTCGCTGGGCCGACGAGCCTGTGTGGCGGGACGTCTGGACGTCCACGTACGTCGTGGACCCGTTCGGCGTCCCGCTCGACCGCAAGCTCGCGCTCAAGCTCCTGCTGCAGGGTTGCTATGCGACCGAAGGAATGCACGCGCGCTTCGCGCGCGAAGTGCGTGCGATCTCCCGATTGCAGCATCCGGGAATCGTGCCGGTGTATGAAGTCGGCGAGCGCGATGGCCAACAGTTTTTCAGCATGAAGTACGTACCTGGTGAAACGCTGTCGCAGCGCGGGTCGCCGCAGCCGGACCCGGAGCCGCCTGAGCGATCTCTTCAGCTACCTGGGGATGAGACTCAACAAACCGGGGCAGGACTGGAGCGTAACTCGCAAGCGGCTGGTCCACGGTGGGTACCGTGAGCCGTCGGCTCTGGCCTACTTCCTGGGAATCCGGGTCGCCGGAGCCATCCTCCTCTACGTCTATGGGGTCCTCATGGGTGCGGCCATCGAGCTCCCAGGGACTCTGGCGACCCTCCTGGGGCTGGTGGGTGGAGCCTCCGGATGGTTCGTCCCCAACTTCTTGCTGAGCGGGAAGATCGCTCGGCGTCAGAAGGAGCTTCAGAGGGCTCTTCCCGACGCCATGGACCTTCTTGTGATCTGCGTTGAAGCGGGCCTCGGCTTGAGTCAGGCCTTCCAGCGGGTGGCAGTGGAAATGAGGCATCTGGCTCCCTTGCTGACCTTCGAGATTGCACAGATGAACATGGAGGTTCGGGCCGGAACGCCCAGGGATCAGGCGTTGATGGACATGGCTGATCGAACCGGACTCCCGGACATTCGCTTCCTCTCCACCATGCTGGTGCAGACGGAGCGCTTCGGGACCTCCATCGCACACTCCCTTCGGATCCACTCGGACACCATGCGTACCAAGCGACAGCAGCGTGCCGAGGAAGCCGCCGCCAAGACGACCATCAAAATGGTCTTTCCGCTGGCGATCTGCATCTTCCCGGCGCTCTTTGTCGTGGCCCTTGGACCGGCTCTGATCCAGATGTACCAAACCTTCTCCCAACTCGGTATGTGACGGCCAATGAGAATCGAGAATCGAACTCGAAACACAGTCCTCGGATCCCGGGTGGTACTTGCCGCCACCTGGTGGAGCCGGCTGAGGGGGTTCATCGGTCGTGACGAGCCGGTGGCGGGAGAGGGCATCCTCCTGATGCCCTGCAACGGTGTTCATTCCTTCGGGATGGGGTTCAGCGTGGATGTGCTCTTCCTGGATGGATCGGGTGAGGTCCTGGAAGTGGTCCGTTCGCTCGCTCCATGGAGAAGAACCGGCCGGGTACCGGGGGCCTACTACGTTCTCGAGGTCCCCACGGGAGTGATCGACAGCTCCGGGACCTGTGTGGGAGACCGCCTCGCATGGTGGGATCCCGCACCTCTACCCGTCTACGACCGAATTGCCAACGCCCATTCTCGCCAGTCAAGAAAATCCTCCAGCGCGAGGGAAAACCAATGACGATTCTTATGTCTCGCCAAGGGGTCGCTCCTTTGTCGCCAGGGGAAGAGGCCGAAGCCCAAGAACGGGCCACCGAAGGAACCACCATGACCTGGGAACCGAACGATGGGGATCTTCCCCCCGGAGCTGCCGAAGCGCGAGAAAATCTCGTTCCCCGAGCCCCCGGGACCCTGGCCGAGACCGGCCTGACGGAGGCCCAGGTCACGAGCCTTCTCCTGAAGACACTCTATCAGCATGGTGCTCTGAACGGAGACGCGTTGGCGGACGCGATGGCCCTGCCTTACGTGGTTCTGGACGACATTCTCCTGACCATCACCCAACGCCATTTCGTCGAGGTCCTGGGGACCGCGGGACATAGCCGGGCCGGTTACCAGTTCGAGCTCACCCAGGAGGGACGAAGTCGGGCCGAGGACGCCCTCGATGCCAGCCGATACGTGGGTCCCGCTCCGGTACCGCTGAGCCTCTTCCGGGAATGGGTGGACCGCCAGTCCGTTCGCGACCACAGGGTAAAGAGGGAAACGCTGACCCAGACCTTCGACGACCTGGTTTTGTCACCTGACGTGATGGACGCCCTCGGGCCAGCCGTGAACTCCGGTGGATCCATCTTCCTTCATGGGGCACCGGGAAATGGAAAGACGGCCATCGCCGAGCGCCTCGGTTCCGTCGTCTCCTCGGAGATGTTTATCCCCCACGCCATTATGGTCGATGGGAGCATCGTGGTCCTGTTCGATCCCGTCTACCATCATCGGGTAGAGGAGAACTCGGACCAAACCGCTGGTGACACGGGGCTGATAAGAAAGGACTTCTCTTCGGACCGAAGGTTCGTGAAGATCAAGCGCCCCACCGTGTTCGTGGGGGGCGAGCTCACCCTAGATCAGCTGGACCTCCAGCTGAACCCCTACTCGAAGGTCTACCAGGCCCCCTTCCAGCTGAAAGCCGCCGGCGGGGTCCTCATCATCGACGACTTCGGGCGGCAACGGATGGGTCCGGCCGAGCTCCTGAACCGGTGGATCGTTCCGCTGGAAAAGGGATTCGACAACCTGACCCTGGCTACCGGAATCCGATTTCCTGCGCCATTCGATTGCATTCTCATCTTCGCCACGAACCTCAACCCAAGGGACCTGGTGGATGAGGCGTTTCTGCGGAGAATCCAGTTCAAAGTGGAGGTACGGAGTCCGGACCGGGCGGCGTTCGAGGAGATCTTCCATCTCAACTGCCAGGAGTCCGGTGTCGACTACAGTCAGGAAGCCATGGATTTCCTGTTCCGGAAGTTTTTCGATGGGTACGGGATCACCCCGCGTGGGTGCCATCCCCGAGACATTCTGCACCATATCAGATCCATTGCCACCTACGAAGGCGGGGAACCGTCTCTGGACAGGTCCCTCCTGGAGAGGGCTGCTCAGGCCTACTTCCTGGTGATGGAGGAAGAGATCCAACCGGGGATCGCCTCCATCTCAACCCGCGGGGGAATCCAGCATGACTGAGAATGACGCTACCGTCTCCGACGCCGAGAAAATGCGGGAGTTCCTGGAGGACCGAACCCGCCGCCGTCACGAGATCCTTGAAGACGAAACCCGCCGCCTGCGGAATGGGACCCGCCTCCTCACGTTGGGACTCCTGCTGGCCCTGGGCCTGAATGTGTTGACGATCTTCTGGCCCAACCTCCTGGGCATGGGGCAAGGAGCGGATGATTCCGGAATCGTCCACGTTCGGCACCTCGTCCTGGAAGACGCGGATGCAACAGCACGGGGAGAGTGGCAGGTGGACGAGGAAGGAAACTCTCGGTTCACACTAGCAGACCGGCAGGGGCACACTCGGTTGAGCCTGTCCGTTTTGAGCGGAGGTTCCCCAGGGCTCTCCCTCATCGATGCCTTGGGGCAAAAGCGGGCCGCCCTGGGACTTCTCCCGGATCAGACGACCAATCTGGTGTTCGCCGACGACAAAGGAATGCCCCGGGCTGTCCTGGGCCTCAATCGGTCCGACGCGACCCATCTGGTCTTTGCCGACGCCAATGGGTCCAGCCAGGTCGCGCTGGGACTCGACGGTTCCGGCGTCGGAACATTCATGGTCCCGGAAGAGGTTCCCGCCGGGGCTCAGACAGAAAAGAACGAAGGTTGAATAGAGGAGGGCCCAGAACATGACCTATCATCCGCCTGAAATGACTTACCATGGAACTGCCGAGTTGGACCCGGAGTTCGCCACCCCGTTCCAGAGAGCGGCAAACCGGATCTTCGAGTCCATCACCTGGGCCATCCTCATTACGCTACTGGCCATGTGGGCTGTGGTGGGAGCCATCTTCTGGATCCCCCTCATGCTCCGGGCCATGCTTCGATTCTCTCTGGGCCTCCTCCAGTCCGTGTTCGTGGGTCAACAGCCGGAAGGGTCGGCCAAAGGACTCCGAGACGCGGTGAGCTTCTACAGGCGCGGGTTTGTCGTTGCGGTGGAAGTCGTCACACGGAAAGAACTGGATCGTAAAGCCAAGGACCCGGAGACCGGGAATCTGGTCCTATTGGAACTGCTGTGGGCAATTCCCGTTTGGTACCTGATCCTCCTTGCCCTGGGCTGGATTCAGACTTCACCCGTGGACCTTTGGAACGGGTTCGTTTCCATTCAGTGGAGTGCGCTGCTGGGGAATCTCATCGACTGGATCCGTGGCTGATCCCATCCACGGGTCCAGCCGCCTGGAGCCAGGCGGATCCAGTGTCCATCTCGGATCCGAGCCTGACTCCCGCGGCCGTCACCGGATTCAGGCCGAATCCACCGGGATCCGATCCTTGTGGGCTTCCAGCCATTCCCCGAAACCCTGTGTCTTCGGGTTCAGCGCCCTCGTCCCATCGATAGGCCGGGCGCCGCAGAAGTAATCCTCGAAATCATGATTGAACTGGAACATGTTCCCCAGGTCGTCCGCGCCATCGAAGCCCAAGCCCCGGTATACGTCGAAGGGGATGGCGTTGTAGTGAACCGGCTCACCGAAGGCCTCGGATAGGGCAGCGGCCATCTCGGCCCCAGAAAGGTGCTGGCCGGAAATCCCCACCGTCTTCCCTATGAAGTCCTCTCCACCCTTGAAGATGCCGTAAGCGGACCGGCCGATATCTTCCACGGCAATCCCTGGGAGCTTTCGGTCACCCATGGGGAGGTTCAATGCCAGGCCCCCGTCCTCACCCCTCTGAGGGCCCATCCCGAAATAGATGAGGTTTTCCCAATAGAATGAGGTCAGGAGGTTCGTGGTCGGTACTCCTGCCTCAGCAAAATAGGCATCGGCTTCCCCCTTGCCATCGAAGTGAGGAACCTTGAAGGCTCCTTGGAGGGTAGGCATGCGGTCGTCCTCCAAGGGCACAAACTTCCGGGTGTCTTCCAGTGTGGACCATACCACATGTTTCACCTCGGCAGCCTTGGCAGCCTGGGCGATGTTCCGGGCCTGGGCCTTCTCCTTGTCCACCGAAAAGTGCTCCCAGAAGTTCGTGATCCCGAAGGCGCCGTGAGCCCCTGCAAAGGCCCGCTCGAGGCTGGACGGATCGTCCAGATCGGCCTGGACCACCTCGGCTCCCATAGCGGCCAGGGCCTGTGCGTTTTCCGACCCTGGATTCCGGGTTAACGCTCGCACCGAGAAGGGGCTCTCTCCATCCTCGAGAATGGCCCGAGCGAGGCTCCCACCCTGCGCGCCGGTGGCTCCGACAACGGCAATGATCTTCTTTTCCGACATGGTCACTCCGACAAAAGGGGAACTATTTCAAGCTGGAAGCATTAAGATCCCCGGACTTCGGAGAAGGTTCCACGGCAAGGAAAGAACTCCGAACCGCTGCCCGATCCCAGCGCCGGAAGGCGAATCCTGCGGCTCCTTCGGTCGGATAATTCCTTTCGGTCCCCTCCCTCCCCTGCTAACCTCCTTTGCGCCGGAGTTTGAGCCTTTCGACGGACCTGGGAGTGGATGCAGAAATGACTTTGGCGGGAGCGATCGAGATCCTCCTCATGCTCTGGGTTCCTTCAGAGATCCTCCTTGGGATTTTTCGACGGGCAAACCCAGGACAGGATCAGATTTCCGACCGTGGGTCCGGAGCTCTTCTCTGGTCGGTCCTCGTCTTTGCCGTTCTTATCGCCGTGGCCGTTCGGGGCGTATCCTGGGGAAGGCTTCCGCTTCCGCCCGCTTTCCTGGAGGGGCTCGCCGCCCTCTTTCTCGTCGGGGGCATCGGGGTGCGGTGGTGGGCCATCACCACCTTGGGGCCGGCCTTCACGACCAACGTCGCTGTCCGACCGGAGCACCGGGTTATCACTTCAGGCCCCTACAGGTGGGTGAGACACCCTGCCTATTCGGGGATGCTATTCGCCTTTCTGGGTTGTGGGTGGTACCTGGGGAGTTGGCTGAGCCTCGGGCTCCTACTTCTCCCCATCAGCGCTGCCATCCTCTATCGGGTGAAGGTCGAGGAGGACGCACTCGTCGCAGCTCTTGGGGAGGAGTACGAGGCATACCGACGCCGCACCAGGACCTTTCTCCCTGGGTCCTTCTGAACCGGTCGTGACTCACCGGTCGGGTGAGCTCGGCGTTCCGGCCGAAGGACCCAACCACGATGACGAGCCGTGCACAGGACGCGATAGGACTTGGGCCCTAACGCCACTCCTACCGCGCCCACCTTTCCGCCCCCACCTCCTCCGTCCTAAACTGAGCCTCCGGACCCAACACCCTAGGAGGCCTCATGCATCGCCGGTCGATCCCCAGATCTCGTCTTCTTTTCCCGGTCCTCCTCTCTCTCCTCCTCTCCCTCCCGAAAGCCGGAGGAAGTCAGGAAGGGGTGGCAGACCACCCCAGGGTGGTGGAGGCCATCAGGCTCCTCGAAACCTGGGTACAGGCACAGAGGGATTACGAAGGAATCCCCGGCGCATCCCTGGCGGTGGTGCACGACCAGGAGCTGGTCTACGCAAACGGGTTCGGATATGCCCATGTCGAGGACGAGGTGCCGGCTACGGCCAGCACCATGTACTCCATCTGCTCCATCTCGAAGCTCTTCACAAGCGTCAGTATGATGCAGCTACGGGATTTGGGCCTTGTCAGTCTTCGAGACCCGGTGGAGAAGCACCTGGAATGGTTCGACCTACGCCAAACATTTCCCGAGTTGGGGCCGGTCACCATTGAAGGCATCCTGACTCATTCCTCGGGACTTCCCCGGGAAGCGGATGCCCCCTACTGGAGCGGCCCGGACTTCCCCTTCCCGACTCATGACCAGGTTGTGGCAGGGCTTTCCAACCAGGAGATGCTCTATCCGGCCCGATCCCACTATCAGTACTCCAACCTGGGGTTGACCTTGGCTGGAGAGATCGTCATGGCAAGGTCGGGAATGCCCTGGGGGGACTATGTTCACCAACACATTCTGAGCCCCCTGGGGATGAAAAACACGGCCACCGAGCATCTGGACGAGCTCAGAGGCAGGGAGCTGGCGACGGGTTACTCCTCGAAACAACGAGACGGATCGCGTGGGGTGATCCCGCCCTACCAGGTTCGGGGGATCGGACCAGCCGCCGGGATGCTCTCCACCGTTGAGGACCTGGCCAAGTTCGCCTCCTGGCAGTTTCGGGTGCTGGACGGGAAGGACGATGGGATCCTGGACAGGAACACCCTCAGAGAAATGTACAGGGTACACTGGTTGGAGCCGGACGGCGGGGGGGCTCGGGGGCTGGGCTTTTCAGTTTCGGTCCGTGATGGAAAGACCTTCGTCGGCCATGGCGGCTCCTGCCCAGGTTATGAAAGCAATCTGAACATCCGGCTTCAGGACAAGATCGCCACCACTTTCATGACGAACGGCCGCCGGGTGAGCGCAGGTGGATTCGCACAGACCGCGTATGAGATCATGGCGCCGGCCATCAAGGCTGCGGCAAACGGCAACGGAGGCGGCGAAGACCCCGGTGTGGACCTGGAAAAGTTCACCGGGCTCTATTCCCGACCCCTGGGAACCGAGAGCGCCGTTCTGACGTGGGAGGGGCAGCTCGTAGTAATCGGCCTCCCGACCTCGAACCCCCTCTCCGGGATGACCAAGCTCGAGCATGTGGAAGGAAACTCCTTTCGGCGTTTGCGGTCGGACGGTGAACTCGGGGAGGAATACCTCTTCGAGGAATCCGCCGACGGTACCATGAGGTATTGGGTCCACAACAACCCTCGCGTTCGCACCGCCCGGTTGGGCCGGTAACCAGGCAAAAATGGGAAACACAATGAAGAACCGACTCTTCCCCGTCCTTCTTTTCTTCCTCACGGCCTGTGCTCCTTCCGCCCCTCAATCCACGCCGGCTCCGGTGGCAAATCGGGCCGCGCCTCCTCCGCCGGCCGCCGATCCGGCGCCAACTGCCGAGGCCCCTCCTCCGGCCCTGGCCATCTCGGAGACCAGACCCATCTTCCACACCCACCGACGCACCTTCGGATTCCTGGACCAAGGGGTCTGGATCAGCAACGAATTCGAGGGAGGGAAGATCGACGATGTCTGGCAGGGTGGAGACTCGGAGTTCGTGGTTCATCTCCGTCCCGAGAACGTCCCCATCAACGCCAGCGCCTGGTATGCATTCAAGGTCTGGTCCCGGGAGCCCAGGACCATCGACGTCCGCCTGACCTATGAAGATGGAAGGCACCGGTACTGGCCGAAGACTCGGAAGGCCGGCGAGTCCTGGACGGCCCTGGATTCAGCCTCGGTCCGGATGGATGCGGCCACCCGCGAGCCTACCATAAAGCTGAAGGTCGGACCCGATACCCTCTGGGTCGCCGGCCAGGAGATGATGACCTCGACCTTTTTACGGCAGTGGACGGACAGCCTCGCGGGAGAATCCCACATCACCGGACGTGTCGCCGGGTATTCGGGCCGTAACCGACCCATGCCACTGGTGGAATTCGGCGCCCCCCGGGCGAACAAGCATGTGATGGTGATCGGCCGGCAGCATCCCCCAGAGGCCACCGGCACCATGGCGCTTCTGGCCTTCGTGGAGGAGTTGGCTGGAGATTCGCCGTTGGCCCAGGAGTTCAGAGACCACTTCCGGGTTCACGTCATTCCCCTGGTCAACCCCGATGGTGTGGACCTGGGGCATTGGCGACACAACACCGGAGGCGTGGATCTGAACCGCGACTGGGAAGCGTTCAACCAGCCCGAGACCAGGGTCGTAAGGGACGTCTACTCGGAGATCCTGGGACGGCCTGACCAGGAGCTATGGTTCGCGGTGGATTTCCATTCCACCCAGTACGACGTCTTCTACACTCTGGCGCGGACCCTGGAAACGGAACCGCCGGGGATCACCGAGCGCTGGCTCGACCACATCGCCACCTCCTTGCCTCACTACGAGGTCAACGACTCCCCGTCCGGCCTCGGGACGCCCATGTCGCGAAACTGGTTCTACCGTGCCTTCGGAGCCCCGGCGCTAATCTACGAGGTGGGGGATCAGACTGATCGAGCACTGATCAAAGAGGTGGCCCAAACGGCGGCCCAGGGAACCATGGAGATCCTCTTGGACGAACTCCAGCGGGTGGGGGGGTAGATCGGGCCATGACTTCTAGAGTCCTTCTCCTCTCTCTGGCTTCGATCCTGGTGGCGGCTCCGGCCCATTCCCAATCCGAGCCCTTCAGAGTCTTCGACACCCGGCCAGTGATCACCGAGGGCCCCTACCTGGTGGCAACGGGAGAGACGACGGCTACCATCGTCTGGCTTACCGACACGCCGAGCCATGCGAACGACCTGTCCACTGTGGCCGAGCCTCAGGTGGATGGCCTCATCCCAGTCGGAACCCGCCACGTCATACACCTCCAGGACCTTTCGCCGGGGACCACCTATAGCTACGAAGTCGTGGCCACCCGGGTGGTGAAGCTCAAGGCGTACTGGCCGGACAAGGGGATGGACGTTCGGAGTGGGCCCTTTCGCTTCACCACCTTCGACCGAAAGAACCCTTCGGTGTCGTTCAGCGTGGTCACGGACACTCACGAGGACCTAGGGCGAATCCGGCAGTTGATCCAGGCCATCGACTGGGAGTCGACGGAGTTCCTGGTTCACGCCGGGGATGCCTTTCACTGGCTCGACACGGAAGAGCATCTGTTCCGGGCCTGGCTCCGTCCCACGATTGCCGCTCTGGCCCACACCAAGTCTTTGGTCTTCCTACGTGGGAACCACGAGTTCCGGGGCCCCTTCGCCCGTCAACTCCTGGACTACCTTCCGGTGCCGGAAGGGCGTTTCTACTATGCCCGGGACGCGGGCCCCGTGCATCTCATCGTCCTGGACACAGGAGAGGACAAAGCTGACGACACCAACGTGTACGCTGAATTGAACAGTACCGTCCAGTACCGGGCCGACGAGCTGGCCTGGTTCCGGGACCACGTGAGCACGTCCCCACGGGTCTCGGAAGCACCGTTCCGAATCGTCCTGATGCACCAACCGGAATGGGGATGGCTGGCCGAAGGACCAGAGGCTTGGGTGGAAACCGCCAACGAGGCCGGAGTCGACCTGGTTATCGCCGGGCACCGACATCGGTTTTCCTACACACCGCCAGGGCCGGAGGTGGAGCACTCCTATCACCTGCTGGTCCTGGACCAGGATCAGGTCGCCCACGTTGGCGCTACCGCGGAGGAGTTGACGGTGGAAGTCACGGGATTGGACGGGACCGTCGTGCACAAGCTGGAAATCCCGCGAAAGTAGGAAGTAACGGCTACCTGGGCCGGGGCTGCGACCGATGGCTCTAGAGGGCCGGGCCAACGCGGCCCGGCCCTCTTCGTAGTTCACTCTTTC
>CBDUAX010000110.1:0-10348 GCA_965365235.1 uncultured bacterium | reverse complement strand
CAGATAGCGGGCGACCTGGGCGCTTCCGCCTCGAGGGTAAAAGATGAGGCTCATCAAGATCTTCATGGCGTTCCGGTGCCTTCATTTTTCTTGTTGCCGGCTGGGATCAGGAAAGGGTATTCTACCGGCATCCCGATTACAACTCGCCACACCACCAGGACGGATGGCTATGATGTACTTCGCTCCGCACCCACGAGTGACCCTCCCGGTCGCTACCCTGTTCCTTTCTCTCCTCGGTTTTATGCCCCTCAACGCCCAGGAACCCGACGCGGTTTACCGGACCCCACCAGCCGAGCTGATGGCGCTTGTCGATGCCCCGCGGACGCCTGGCGTGAGCCTGAGTCCGGACCGCACGATGATGTTGCTGATGCAGCCGCCAAGCCTTCCCTCCATTGCGGAGGTGTCTGCACCAGAGTCGCGGCTGGCTGGGCTCCGGATCAACCCCCGGAACAATGGGCCTAGCCGGGGGACAGCGTATATCGGGTTGCGGTTCCGAGACCTTGATGGGGTGGAGCGGGAGGTTCGGGGGCTCCCTTCCGAGCCCCGCATTCGGAACGTCCGGTGGGCACCGGATGGAGAGCATGTTGCCTTTACCCACGAGTTGGTTGACCGAATCGAGCTCTGGGTTGTGGAGGTGGAGACCGGTCGTGCCCGTCGCTTGATCACTGAGGCAGTGAATGCGGCCTATGGGTCCCCCTATGTCTGGGTATCGGACAGCAGAACCCTTGTGGTCCGGACGATTCCAGCCGGCCGAGGGCCTGCCCCGGCCGCGCCGACGGTCCCGATGGGCCCGGTCATCGAGGAGACCTCGGGTCAGGCGGCACCAGCCAGGACGTATCAGGATCTTCTCAAGGACGCCCACGACGAGGCGACCTTCGAGTACTTCGCCACTTCCCAGCTGATGCGGGTCGATCTTCAAGGGGGGACCTCATCCCTTGGGGCCCCTGCTCTTTTCCGGTCGGTTTCTCCCTCACCTGACGGAAGCTACCTCCTCGTCGAGACGACACAGAGACCATTCTCCTACCTCGTTCCTGCCTCGCGCTTCCCGAACCGGATCGAGGCGTGGGACATGGACGGGAGAGTCGTGTCGGAGATCGCAGACCTCCCGCTCCAGGACAAGGTCCCGCCGGGGTTCGGGTCCGTTCCGACGGGGGTAAGGTCGGTCTCATGGCGGGCGGACGCCCCTGCCACCCTCTCCTGGGTGGAAGCCCTCGATGGTGGGGACGGAAGAGCTGAGGCAGCCGAACGGGACCGGATCTTCACCCTGGAGGCACCTTTCTCCGAGAGTCCACAGCCCATTGCCACCCTCCCTCTCCGGTACGCGGGGATGATCTGGACTGAAGATGGCTTCGCTATGCCCATCGAGATGTGGTTCGCGACTCGGCAACTCAGGATCTATTCGGTGAACCCCGACGACCCGGGGGAGAAGACGACGCTCTTCGAGTTTTCCATGGAGGATGTGTACAGCGATCCGGGCCAGCCCATGATGAGGCAGACCGAGTGGGGAACCTATGTGGCCATGACGGCTGACGAGGGGCGGACGGTCTATCTGAGCGGGCAAGGCGCGTCTCCTGAGGGGAACCGGCCTTTCATTCGGAAGCTGGACCTGAACACCGGTCAAACGGAGGAGGTCTTTCGGTCCCAGGCCCCGTACTATGAGGTTCCCCTCGATTTCCTGGACATCGACGCCGGTTTGCTCCTGACGCGCCGTGAGACGAACGATGAACCGCCCAACTACTTCGTCAGGGACCTCCGCTCCGGTACTGTGGAGGCGGTCACCGACTTCCCTCATCCCTACCCTCAGTTCGCCGACATCCAGAAGGAAGCCATCCAGTACGAGCGGGACGATGGGGTCAAGCTGACGGCCACTCTATACCTCCCTGCGGGCTACGACCCGCAGCGAGACGGTCCTCTCCCCACCTTCATCTGGGCTTATCCGACGGAGTTCAAGAGTGCCGACGCCGCCGGTCAGAGGACCGACTCACCGTATCAGTTCAAGCGGGTGAGCTATCAGGGTGCTGTGCCCTGGGCGGCTCGGGGGTACGCGATCCTGGACGACGCTTCCATGCCCATTGTCGGGGAGGGCGATGAGGAGCCGAACGACTCCTTCCGGAAACAGCTTGTGGCCAACGCCAAAGCGGCCATCGACGAAGGTGTGCGTCGGGGCGTGGTCGATCCGGACCGGGTGGCCGTGGGTGGGCACTCCTATGGGGCCTTCATGACGGGGAACCTTCTTGCCCATTCCGATCTCTTCGCAGCGGGCATCGCCCGCTCCGGTGCCTACAACCGGACCCTCACACCCTTCGGCTTCCAGCGGGAAGAACGGCTCTTCTGGGAGGCTCCCGAGATCTATTTCGCCATGTCCCCCTTCATGCATGCTGAAAAAGTTGACGAACCGCTTCTCATGATCCACGGGCAGGCGGACAACAACTCAGGCACCTTCCCAATCCAGAGCCAACGTTTCTACAACGCCATCAAGGGGCTGGGTGGAACCGCCCGCCTCGTCATGCTTCCTGCGGAAAGCCATGGGTACGCCGCTCGGGAATCGATCCTGCACATGCTCTATGAGATGGATTCCTGGCTGGAGACCCATGTGAAACAGGCAGGCCACGAGCACTGAACGGGGATGAAGAGCGGGGGCCCGGAGGTCTCCAGCATCCCTTCTTCCCGAGGCTGAACCTTCACCCTCCCGACTCACTGGGTCGGGAGGGTTCCTTTTTCCCGGGTCTGCGATCAGCTTCCATTCTCCACTTCGTGTCGAACCTCCCTGCCCAAACCATCTTCCCTCGGGCTTAACGATCCGGCCCTCTTGGAAGTCCCTTCCAATGAGGGGCGCTCAAATGCGTTCCTCTATTCGGCGGGTCCCCCTGGAGGGACCGTAGGCTCCGAACGGGGAGGGTTAGGCGGCTTTGACGAAGGACAGGAGGTTGGGGAGCCACAGTCCCGATGCTGACCTGGCGAGAGCGGTTGGAAGGGGGGACGCAGTGGCATTCGAGATTCTGGTCCGGCGGCACCTTCCCGGGGCTCATGGGCTGGCTATGTCCCTCGTCCGGGATTCGGATGACGCCGACGATATCTGCCAAGACGCTTTCGTGTTGGCGTTGAAGAAGATTGGCCAACTGCGTGATCCGGCCAGTTTCAGGTCCTGGTTTTTCTCGATTGTTCGCAACCGCGCCCTCAGCTGGCTCTCCTTCCAGAAGAAACGAGCCGCTGAGCCGTTGGACTCTTTTCCGGGATTGGCCGCGGACGAGAGGTCGGACAAGGGGACGGAAGTGAACGAGTTGGACGGGACACTCACGGACGCCATGGGGGGACTCACCGCCATGCAAAGAGAGGTGTTTAGGCTCCATGACCTCAAAGGCATGAATCACGGCGAGGTATCCTCGACTCTCGGGATCTCCCGGGGGTCGTCCCGGGTGCACCTGCATATGGCCCGAAGAGTATTACGGACACGGCTCGTTCGGAGCCAATTGGAGGGGGTTTGATGGTTCGTTTCCAGGATGACGGTCGTGGTACCGATGGATCGGTTCAGAGGGATCATTGGGATCCCCTGGTCAGAAGGATACTCATCGCAGCCGGCCCGGAGTTGGATCGGTTGCGCAAGAGGATCTCTCTCATTGGCCAATTTGATCTCTGGACCCGGCCCCTTCTCCCCCTCGCCGCCGCGCTGATCCTCCTCTTCGGGTCGGCTTTGGTGTGGCAGGAGAGCGAATCAGAGCTGGATGCGGAGGATTTCCCCCTTTTGGCAGAAGTGCTGGTGCCTGAGCCCATGGGCATGTGGCTCGAAACCGGCGAGCAATACACGCTGGCGGAGCTGGTGTTGGCCCTCGAGGAGGTTGAAGAATGATCGCTGGACAGAAGACGGCTGCCGGCCTGCTGCTGATTTCCGTGTTTCTCGCCGGAGTCATGGGAGGCATGGTGGGGGTGAAGATGATGGACCGACGTGCCTGGCGGGATCCGGGGGACCGATCCCGCCGGTTCGACCACCCGGGAGAAAAGCCGCCATGGGTGAGGGGGATGGACCGGGACGCCGAACGCCATGGGTTGATGCCCATGTGGATCAGTGACCGCCTGGCCGAAGAGTTGGATCTTTCCGACCCCCAGAGGGAGCAGGTCCGAGCGATTTTCGACACCAGACGGGAAAGGGCCGACGAGGCCCTGAAACAGATCGGACCGATCCTCAGGGCGGAGCTGGACTCGATGAACCTCGAGATCCGGGAGCTTCTCTCACCGGATCAGGCAATCCTTTTCGACAAATTCCAGGAAAGGGAAGGAGAGCGGATGTTCAGGAGGATGTCCAACCCATCCCGGGGCTCGCCTTCGAGGGAACGGCGCTGATCCTGGCCGTGGAAGGGCTGGCCCTGGCCGAGGAAACACAAGGCGTCGCCACTGATGTGAGAGGTGGGGTGGGGGTCCTGCGGTTGGGGGAGCTTCAAATGCCGGGGTTGGCGTCTTTTGGCTCCAGGCTGTAGACGAGAGTCGGCTTTTTTTTGCCCTTCATGGTCAACTCCTCTTGCCAGCCTGTCCGAACGAAGGGATCGGCCGAGACAGCCTCCCCTACCCGATCCGACACAAGGAGGCGCCCGTTCCGCTCTTTGCAGAGGCTCAGCAGGCGGGCGGCGGTGTTCAAGACGTCACCGTGGTAGGCGATGGCGCGCTTCACCTCTCCGACCTCGGTTGCCGTAACCGGTCCTACGTCGATGCCGCCGCGAAAGAGCGGGGCCACCCCGAAACGCGCTTCGTATGCGGGTCCCTTTTCAGCCAGGATTCGCTCGTAGGCGAAGAAGGCCTTCACGCTATCGATCCGGGATCGGGCCGACTCCGTCGGCCAGGTCATGACGATCTCATCTCCCACATACTGGTATATCCTGCCGCCGAACTTCAGCGCTACGGTGGTCAGGTCCTGAAAACACTCCTGGATGAACTCGCTGTACCTCCGGTGCCCCAACCGTTCGGCAGTGGCGGTTGACGCAGCCAGGTCCATGAAAAGGAACACACGGTTTTCGTTCCTGGGGCGTCTGTAGTGGCCCGTCAAAAGCCGCCAGAGATTTTCCTCCCCCACGAGACGACGGATCTCGAGCAGGAAGTTCACACCGGTGGCCACCAGGGCCAGCCAGATCCCAATGGACAAGAGGTACCGCGGGGAGAAGCTCCCCAGTAGCTGGAGGAGCGACGGCATGGAGAGGACCGAGGTCAGGAGGAAGGCGACGGCCACAGCCAGGAAAACCAGGCCGACACCCACCGTGTAGAACCCCGTGCGGATGAGGATCACCAGGCCGAAAGGGCGGTTCCTCAGCCAGGTGCTCTCCGTCAACCGATTGACCGCACCTAGCAGGACTCCGAACATGGTACCTGCCATGAGGTGCTGTGCGTGGATGGCTGGGTTGCTCAGGTATTGTTTCAGGGGGCCCTCTACCAAGTAGTCCTGTACTCCCCAGTTGGTCGTGAGGAAATACAGGTAGATGGCTGCGGTGAAAGAAAGAGCCGCAAAAACGCTCTCGCGAAGGAAAACCCTGAACTTCCACGGTGTCGGCATTCCGTGGCCCAGCTTTATCTCGAGTCGGGGGTGGGGCGAAACGCCCTCCTCAAGGTACGGAAGCTGGCTCGCCAGGCGACAGGGTCCTGGAAAACACTTCATCGAGGAAGAGAAAACATGTGTGCGCTCCCGAAGAGAACGGCCATCCTCCTTTCGGTAGTTCTTCTTTCCGGATGCTCAATGGTCCCGACGATCCAGGACAACACTCGGGCCATCAACCGCAGTGCTGAGGCGATTGCGGCCAATACCGAAGCCGTTGGAGAAACCACTTCCACATTGGCCGAGCTGGAGCCCAGCATGACCGAGCTGGCAGAGTTGCGGGGGCCAATGGAAGGGCTCCACGGACCAATGGTCGAGGTTGCCTCCCTCGGACCCGAGTTGGAGAGCGTGGCGGGTCTGGAAGATCCTCTGGTGGATGTCGCAAATAAAGTTGCGGACCTCAGCGAGCGTATGGTTGCCCTCGATGCTCTCCGGGGCTCCATGGACCGGCTGATGACGCTGGAGGCCAGTATGGACAACCTTGCCGGCCTGGAAGAGCCCATGGAGGATCTGGCCGCTCTCAGGGAGGCCCTGGAAGAGACCGGTCGCCTGGCGGCCCCCCTGGGGGATCTTCAGGAAAGCTTGGGCGCGCTTCTGGTGATGGCCGAGGCCCCATGGTTGGTCTTGGTCCTTTCAGGAGGACTGCTCTGGAGTGTTTTGACCTTCGTTGCGGTCTGGCTGGGGGTGAGGTTGGGGGTCCGGGGGAATCAGCAGAGGGGTTCGGGGCCGACTCCTTGAAGTTTCTGGTCGGAGGGGAGGTCAAACCCATCTCCAGCCGGCCCGGCCCATCAGCCGCCATCTGCCGCGTAGGTCACTGATACGATCCTCCACTGGCCGTCATGCTTCAGAAGGCTGAACGTATCGATCCCGCTCCACTCGAAGATTTCCCCCGGGTCGCCGAAACGAGCTTCGTAGCGAGCCCAGGCCTGCGCCAAAGGTCCTTCGACGGTGATTTCGGCCGAGACCATTTTTTCCTCGAAGACTTCTCGGCTGCCGGGCCCTTCGGGAGCCTGGGCAACAAACTCGGGAACCGTCGTGGCCACGACCCGCTCTTCTTCTTCTCCGGACGGCGTCCAGATGGTCGTGACGATGGCGCCCGGCCAGAAGTGCTGCTGAAATCGATCCCAATCTCTGGAACTGAAACTGTCGTAGTATGCTTCCAGAGCCTTCCGAACTTCGTCCTCCAGGGGAGTCCCTGTCTTGGTCGGCTCAGCCTCTGGGGTGGGGGCCGGACTACATGCAGAGAAGACGAGCGCAACGACTGCGAGTGAGAAAAGGGCAGGGGAAGTATGGGGTCGGTTGCTGCGGGACATGGGGCTCCCTCCCTGAATCTGGCGAAGGCGTCTTGGTAGCCCTAGCCCGATAGGTCAAATCAGTATGGAACCACTTACGGGGGGCAAGGCTCGTCCTGGGGACGGCCTCTGCTCAATCCATCACCTGAGGAGCCGTATTGTTCCGGGTGGATTTGGTGTTGAAGGTAGTTCTCGGGGGGGGCTTCCCTCAGACCTCCAACTCGGCCCGTTGGGCCCGCTTGTAGAAGAAGTACCCGATACCGACCAGGGCGAGCACCACGAAGATCACGATCCCGATCAGGATGATCTTGAGGAGGATGGTGAGGATACCAATGATCCAGACGGTGACTGCAGGCATCATCAACTTCAAGGCTTCGATGATGATGAAGCCGATGACGCCTGATACTGTGAGCCCTGCTGCGAACTTCATGGTCTAGCCTTTGGTGACGGATTTCTTCGCCGGCATCTTTGAAACCCCGTTGCCCATGACTCTACGTTATGGGAAGAGTGCCGGTTTCAAAAGGAATATATAGAGTTGGCGGTGGCCAGGGGGTCGGAACGGTCAGCCGCCGGGCTTTTTCCGGTCCGTTTGACCTCCATCCATGGCCAACGGTTCAACCGGGCAAACAACGTCCGCGGCGCTCGTCCCGGTGGTCCGGATGTCGAGAAACGTCGACGCGGCATAGGTAATGATGGAGGTGAATCCGTCGCGCTTGTCCGTGTCCATCTCGGAGAACTCCACCTCGATCTGAAAGGGCTGGCCAGGAAACAGACTCTCTTTGGGGATCAAGAACTCCGTGGCCGAGAAGGTCAGGAAGGAGTCTCCGAAGGCGTGGCCACTGTGCACGGTCTCTTCCCCGAAGCAGTTCCCGAAGATGACGAAGATCAGATCATCAATGACCCCGTTGGGGTCGGCGCCCCCGTGTTCGAACTTCTCCCATGTCACCTGCAGGTCCCGATCCGGATCGATCTTGTCTGGATTCGCCACTTCCCCACCTTGGGAAAGGAAGATTCGAAAGGGAGCGGGGTTCCTGGATTCCAGCCCTCGTTTTCCGAACGTCAGGGGAAAGTCCCGTACTGCCCCATTCGGGGTGTCGAAATGGTAGAAGTACGTCCCGTCGGGGAAGTGCCTCTCCAGAGACTCGATGGAGGAGTGCCGTTCACCTGCAAAGAAGGGGACCTCGTCACCGCTGAGGTACAGTCCATCCTTCGCGTCCCCGGGTCCGGTCACCCGGGCATTGGCCACGCTGCCCCCGGGGTTCAGGAAGATCTCCCCGAAGAAGGCTGTGTTCAGAAAGGTCAACTCCCCCGAAGGGGACTGCCGGTGGTTTCGGGTCTTTCCCAACAGAAGGAACTGGATGTCTTCCTGTTGGGCCGTGAGGGGCAGAGTCAGCCCCAACAGGATCAGAGCACAGACAGTTGCCGTACTGGATATCCGAGGGACCCCATGTTTGGACCTCATCTGTTCTCATTTCCCACAGCAGGTCTTGAATTTCCTGCCACTCCCGCAGGGGCAGGGATCGTTCCGACCGGTGTTTGCGGCAGCCTCCGCCTGATCCTGGGCCGCCATCAGAGCCATTACTTCTGCAGGGGGGCGTCGGCGCCTCAATAGCTCCGCCATGATCTCCATCTGGGGTCTGATATGGCGGAAGAATCTCTTGTACCCTGAGCACAGGTAGTTGAGACCCGGGTCCCCATCGGGTGTCTCGAGGAAGCGGTGCTTGGGACACTCTCCGTTACATACGAACCGGACATCACAATCAAGGCAGTACCTGGGAAGATCGTCGGACTTCGCCTGGCCGAATTGATGTTGTTCTGGGCGATGGGCCAGGTCTACCAAGGGCGTGTCGAAGATATTCCCCAACAGGTATTCGGGGTACACATAGTGGTCGCAGGCGAAAAGGTCCCCATTGTGCTCCAGGACAAGAGCGTTCCCGCACGTTTCGGCGAAGACGCAAAGGGGTGGCTCCATCCCCATCCAACCGGCAAGAGCCGTGTCGAAGAGCTGCACGAACACCTGCCCCACGTCGCGCCGGACCCACGTATCGAAGATCGCCGTAAGGAATCCGGCGAACTCCTTCGGCTCTACGCTCCAGGGGGTGACCGGTGGCAGGTCGGGGGAGAAAGACCCCGGCCGAGCCGGGTCTGTAGGCCCAATCTTCGATTCGAGCTGCACAAATCCGGCGGGCCCTGGAGGACCCGACAGATCCAGGCCCAGAGCCTTCGCAGAAGGACCGGGCTCCCTCTCCACCAGAGGGATGAACTGGAAGAACCGGGACCCGATCCCTTTGAGGAAGTCGTAGACCTTCAGAGGGTGCTGGGAGTTGGCCCGATTCACCACGGTTAGGGTGTTGTACTCGGTTCCGTGCTTCCGGAGGAAATCCAGGCCATTCATCACCTTCCGAAAGGTAGGCTTCCCGCCCTTGTCCACTCTGTAAGCATCATGAAGATCTTCCGGTCCGTCGATGCTCAATCCAACCAGGAAGTTGTGGGTCGTCAGGAACTCACACCACTCGTCGTCCAGGACGGTTCCGTTGGTTTGAATGGCGTTGGAGATGACCTTTCCCTGAGCGTACTCTTCCTGGAGGCGGGCCACCTCCCGGAAGAAGTCCAGCCCCAGCAGCGTGGGCTCACCCCCCTGCCAGGCGAAGTTGACTTCGGGGATGTCCTGGGCGGCGATGTACTGTTTGATGAAGCTTTCCAGGACGTCAGGAGCCATAGTGAAGGACTGCCCGGAGGGGTAGAGCTCCTCTTTTTCCAGGTAGTAGCAGTACGTACAACCCAGATTGCAGAGGGGCCCGGTGGGCTTCACCATGATATGGAAGGGTTTGCGCCGCGGTCCCTTCGCTCCTGATTGCTCCCTTCCGCTCACGGTTTCTCCGCCGTTGTTGGTGCCTCCCTCCCCGGAGAGCACCTCTGGGTTCGGGATCAGGCCGGGCCATGGTCGGCTAAGAGTCGTCGGTACACCTCAACCGCGCAATTCTCGAGTATCCCTTCCACCGGGAAAACTCCCCAAGCTGGCTCTCCTCCCAAGGTTCTGCGGAAAACCATGCTCACCGGGCCCCCATCCTTGTCAACCTGAGAGATGGTCCCACAGATCCTGGGCGAGGATGGCATAACCCTGACTCAACGGGTGGCTGAGGTCGGCGTAAACGTCGCTGGGCAAGACCGGCGGGATGAAATGGGGAATGCCCTGGTGTTCCAACCAGCTCTCTGCGCCTTGGAGGATGTCTCGGTACAACACCGCATTGACCGGATCCAACATGTGCTCGTTCAGGGGACCTACCAGAACGAACACCCGGTTTCCACGCTCCTGGAGAGTTCCCACCAAGCGCCTGAACGCTTGCCACACCCAGCAATTGTCCTCGTTCATCGACGATGTAGATCTCCCGCAAGTTTTTGCGCGGATATTCCCTAAGACGTCGCAGCACTTGTTCGACCGTCATCTCCGAACGGACCAGACCGCTGGTGAAGACGATGT
>CBDUAX010000109.1:0-10487 GCA_965365235.1 uncultured bacterium | reverse complement strand
CTGAACGCCCCCCTCAACAACGCAATCCTCCTGAGCCGGATCAGGTATTTCCATCGCCTCGGCGACTTCCAGGCACTCCTGGACCTCCACGGAGGAGACCTCCCGGAAGCCATCCGGGCCCTGAAGACAGGCGCCCCTTTGGTGACCGATCCTTTCCAGGTACTCCCCACCCGTTGAGAAGGACCCCACCTCCGAGTAACTTGGCGGCTTGTTCATTGGGGGGAGGAGCGTCGTCGGATGACGGCGGCCGTTGCCCCGGTACGGGCAGAGCACCATGGAACAGGACCGACCGGAAACCTACGCACCGGGGGCCATCGAGAGGAAATGGCAGCAGTTCTGGGAAGATGAGGGGACAAACCGCTTCTCCCCGGATGAGCTGAAGAACGCATCAGCGCCCTTCTACAATCTGATGATGTTCCCCTACCCTTCGGCGGAGGGGCTCCATGTCGGGAACATCTATGCCTTCACTGGAGCCGATGTCCACGGGCGGTATCAACGGCTGACAGGGAAGCAGGTGTTCGAACCCATCGGGTTCGACGCCTTCGGCATTCACTCCGAAAACTTCGCGCTGAAACAAGGTGTCAATCCAATGGATTTGACCCCCCGGAACGTGGCGAACTTTACTCGCCAGCTTCGGCGCATCGGAGGGATGTTCGACTGGGATCACGCGGTAAACACATCGGAGCCCGAGTACTACCGGTGGACCCAATGGATCTTCGTTCAGCTCTTCAAGGCCGGCTTGGCGGAGAGGAAAGAGGCGCCCGTCAACTGGTGCCCCTCCTGCATGACGGTCCTGGCCAACGAGCAGGTCGTAAACGGGTTGTGTGAACGGTGCGACACCCCCGTTGAGCAGCGGAGGATCGCCCAATGGTTTTTCCGGATCACCGATTACGCCCAGCGCCTCCTGGACAACCTGAAGTCCATCGACTGGTCGGAAACCACGGTGAAGGCACAGGAGAACTGGATCGGCCGCAGTGAGGGAGCGACCCTTCGCTTTCCGGTTCTGCCCTCGGGGCCGGAGGATTGGCAAGGGGTGGCGGCAGGGACCGGCGGGGACCGGGATCTGGGAGCCGAGCTTCCCGAAAACGTAGACGTCCTGTCCGTCTTCACGACCCGGCCCGACACGGTCTTCGGCGCCACCTACATGGTACTGGCTCCAGAGCATCCCCTGGTGGGCAAAATCACTACCTCCGACCGGGCCGAGGAGGTCAGGGCCTACCAGGACCAGGCTGCAAAGCTCGATCTGGTCGCCAGGCAAAAGGCTGACAAGACCAAGACTGGTGTCTTCACTGGAGCCTATTGCCTGAATCCGGCTACCGGTTTGCCCATCCCGGTGTGGATCGCCGACTACGTCCTCATCGAGTACGGAACCGGGGCCATCATGGCCGTTCCCGGGCACGACCAGAGGGACTTCGAGTTTGCCGAGGTATTCGACCTGCCCATCCCCAGGGTTGTGGCCGGGCCCGACCACGGCGCCGATACGCCCTTGAGCGAGGCCTACGTTGGGGACGGATCCCTGGTGAACTCGGGCCGCTTCGATGGGATGCCCTGGCGGGAAGGCGCCCGGGCTATTGTGTCCTGGCTCGAGGAACGTCAGTTGGCCGAGGGGAAGGTCAACTATCGCCTCCACGATTGGTGTATCTCCCGCCAACGGTATTGGGGTCCGCCGATCCCCATCATCCATTGCGAGGCATGCGGACCCAAGGCCGTGCCCGAAGAGGACCTTCCCGTCCTTCTTCCCCGGCTGGAGGACTTCAAGCCAGACGACTCCGGTGTCAGCCCCCTGGCAAGGGTGGAGGACTGGTACAAGACCACCTGCCCGGCTTGCGGGAAGGAAGCAAGACGGGAGACGGACGTCTCGGACACCTTCCTGGACTCATCCTGGTACTTCCTCCGCTACCCCTCCACCGACCGGGAAGACCAGCCCATGGATCTGGAGATCACCAAGCGGTGGCTCCCGGTGGATTGTTACATCGGTGGAGAGGAGCACGCAGTCCTCCACCTCCTCTATGCCCGGTTCATCACCATGGCACTGAAGGACATGGGGCACCTCGACTTCGAGGAACCCTTCCTGAAGTTCCGGAAACACGGCCTCATCATCCGGGAAGGGGCCAAGATGTCCAAGAGCAAGGGGAACGTCATTGTACCGGACCCCATCATCGAGGAGTTCGGAGCGGACACCTTTCGTCTGTACCTCATGTTTTTGGGGCCTTTTGCAGAAGGGGGTGACTACCAGGACGAGGGCATCCAGGGCCCCTATGGGTTCCTGCACCGTCTCTTCGGAACCGTGGTCTCGGCGATTTCAGCCGATACGGAAGGGATGGCCCCAGACACGGAGGTGGAGCGGAAGCTTCACCAAACCATCAAACAGCTCTCGGAGCAACTGCCGAATCTGCAGTACAATACGGCTGTAGCCGCCCTTATGGAGTACCTAAACGCCGTTCGTGCCGGGGGGCGTCAGGCCGTCCGGTCGGAGGTGGAGGCCCTGGTGGTGATGGTGGCTCCATTCGCGCCCCATCTCGCTGAGGAACTCTGGGGACGCCTCGGGCACACGGGATCCATTTTCGACGGCTGCAACTGGCCTTCCTATGATCCGGGGAAAGCCGCACAGGACACGGTCAAAATTGCGATTCAGGTCAACGGAAAGCTGCGAGCCACCGTCGAGGCGGCAGCTGGTTCGGAACAGGACCAGGTAGAAACCCTGGCGCGTGCCCAGGAAAATGTCACCCGGCACCTCGAGGGCTCGACGACCCGTCGGGTGATCTACGTTAAAGACCGCCTTATGAACTTTGTCGTGGGGTGAGCCAGACGAGGCGGCCCGGACCCGGATGGGTTTCGGGCCGTTTTTTCTCCCCCCCTAACGGAGCCACCAACATGTCTGCCCCAGATCAGGCCGAGAGAGACCAGCACCTCGTAGACGCCATCCGCGTTCTTTCCATGGACGCGATTCAAAAGGCCAAGTCGGGTCACCCCGGCGCGCCAATGGGCCTGGCTCCCCTGGGCTTCGAGGTCTGGACCAAGCACCTGCGACACAATCCGCTGGACCCGTCCTGGCCTGACCGGGACCGTTTTGTCCTGTCGCTTGGCCATGCATCCATGCTGGTCTATTCCCTTCTCTATCTCACCGGTTACGACCTGAGCCTGGACGACATCAAAAACTTCAGGCAGTGGGGGGCCAAGACCCCGGGCCACCCTGAATACGGAGTGACCCCGGGGATTGAGACCACGACCGGGCCTCTGGGCCAGGGCGTGGCCAACTCGGTGGGGATGGCGATAGCAGAGCGCTGGATGGCAGCTCGGTTCAACCGGCCCGGCCACACGGTGGTGGACCATTACACCTACGCCTTCTGTTCCGATGGAGATCTCATGGAGGGGATCTCTCATGAGGCGGCAGAGGTGGCGGGCCATCAGCAACTCGGAAAGCTGATCTGGATCTACGACGACAATCAGATCTCCATCGAAGGGGACACCGACCTCACCTCCTGCACTGACCAGGAGCTCCGGTTCCGGTCCTACGGTTGGCACGTTCAGAGGGTAGCCGACGGGAACGACCGGGAGGCAATGGACCGGGCCCTCAGGGCCGCGCGGGAGCACCAATCCCAGCCCTCTCTGATCATCCTGCGTACCCAGATCGCCTTCGGGAGCCCGAACAAAGCCGGGAGCGAGAGCAGCCACGGAGCCCCCCTGGGCGAAGAGGAGATCAGGGCCACCAAGGAGAACCTGGGATACCCCTCTCTGGAGCCCTTCTACGTTGAGCCCGAAGCCCTTTCCTGGTGTCGGGACCTCTGCGGGACTCGGGGGAAGGAGCTCCAGGGCGACTGGGAGGATCGTTTCGCCACCTATCGGGACGAGTTCCCGGAGGCTGCCGTCGAATTCGAAGCCATGATGGCGGGAGAGCTTCCGGAGGGTTGGGACGAAGAGGTTCCGGACCTGGCGGTCCTGGAGAAGCCCGAAGCCACCCGGGTTTCCTCCGGAAAGGTCCTACAGGGCCTCGCAGCCCGCCTCCACAATATGGTGGGAGGGTCGGCAGATCTGGCCGGGTCCAACAAGACCGACATCAAGGGGGGTGGGGATCTCTCCGCCCAGAACCCAGGGGGCCGGATCGTTCATTTCGGAGTTCGGGAACACGCCATGGCTTCCATGCTCAACGGCATGGCACTCCACGGCGGACTCCGGCCCTTTGCCGGCACGTTCCTGGTCTTCTCCGACTACATGAGACCTGCCATTCGAATGGCGGCACTCATGGAGATCCCACCCATCTACGTCTTCACCCACGACTCCATCGGCCTTGGAGAAGACGGACCGACCCACCAGCCCATCGAGCACCTCATGGTCCTCCGGGCGATCCCCAACGTGCTGGACCTCAGGCCCGGAGACGCCGCCGAGACGGCCGTGGCCTGGAAAGTCGCCGTCGAGCAGACTCATCGCCCCTCCTTCCTTTCCCTGACCCGGCAGGGACTCCCTGCCCTCCGGCGAGAGGGGCCCGATGGGGCAGAAAACCTCCGGAAGGGCGGCTACACAGTGGTGGATGCCGGCTCAGGATCTCCCGAGGCGGTCCTCGTGGCCAGTGGATCGGAGCTACACCTGGCCGTCGAGGCGAGAGAGACCCTGGAAGCCGAAGGGATTCCGACCCGGGTGGTGAGTCTGCCGAGTTGGCGGCTCTTCCTGGAACAAGATCAGGAATACCGCGATTCGATCCTCCTCCCCCACACCTCCGCCAGGGTGGCGGTAGAAGCCGGAACGACGCTGGGGTGGGAGCGATGGGTCGGAGAAGGGGGAACGGTCGTAGGGCTTGACCACTTCGGTGCCTCTGCACCCTGGCAGGTCCTTTTCCAGGAATACGGCATTACCTCCCAGCGCATCGTAGAAGAGGCAAAGAAGATCCTGAAATCCTGACGAACGGACCGGAATCTCGAAGGTTTCTTTAACCGGATACGTCCTTCAGGAATGGAAATATCCACCGACACTTGTTACGGAGGCGGCAGAAGGCCATCTTCACCTCCATACGCGCGCCCCCACGCGGAAATTAAGGAATCAGATAGACCGAATGCCTGCGGGAACGGATGGGATACGGGTCCTCCTTGTAGAGGATGAAGACACCGTCAGGAACGTTGTCGCACGGCTCCTACACAAGCTGGGGTATTCGGTTTCTTCCGCTGCCGATGCCGAGGAGGCCATCGCCCTTTTCGACGAGGATGCCGACTTCGACCTGGTCGTGACCGACATCGTCATGCCGGGGCTCAGCGGTATCGAAATGTCCGAAGTGCTCAAAGCCCGTTTCCCTGAACTCCGGTTCCTCTTTATCTCCGGATACACCTCCCGGGAACTGGGTACCGCACCCACGGCTCCCCCCGAACCATTCCTGCCAAAACCGTTCACCATGCACGAGCTGGCCGACGAGGTCGAAAAAGCTCTCAAGGGCTGAACCACAGGACTCCCTCCTCCACGCCAGCAGAACCCCCCATCGCTCCTCACCGCCACTCAAGGTTTGTCAGCCCCTTCCGATCCTTCTAAGAGAAGACCGGTGGCGCATCCAGGAAGGCAAGGAACCGCACCTCCGGGTCCGCATCCCGGTCCTTCGAGACACTGACTCACCCGGATTCTCGGCGAATCCGGCATCTTGTTCCGGCTTCGTGCGTATTGATGGCATCGTCCCGGCCAGGGAGATACCTTCCAACGCACCAGGGTGTTTGAGGGAATGTCATGACCGATCTGCGCGGACGGTATCCTGGTGGCCCCACCCGAAAGGGGCTCGACGATGGAGGACTTGCTACCCGCGGCAAAGTCCATCTGAGCACAGTGGCGGAGCTCGAAGATCGAACGACAACACTCTCGCAAGAGTCGAGACGGAGGGTACGACGGAAGCGGTTCCTGAGAGGGGTGGTCTTCTCCGTCATCGTGAGCAGCGCGGTCGGGGCGTATCTCGGGTTTTCCAGCCATCGAACCGATGCCGAGTTGGCAGACGAGATGGCGAGACAGACCACCGGCCCTGAGTTGGATCTCCAGAAACAGGCGGACCGACTTATCAACGAGATGTGGAAGTCCGAGGCTTTGGAGAAGTCGCCCCGAATTCGGTAACTCGAACCCAGACTCCTGCGCATGGCAAATAAGCGACATGGTTGGACCGACGTACTGGCAAAGGCACCCCGAGACGCCAAGGTCCTCGTCGTGGACGATGAGGCTCATATCCGGGAAAGCCTCCAACGTTTGGTGACCCACTTTGGATAGGAGGTCAAGACCGCCGCTTCGGCCGAGGAAGCCGACCATTGGCTTTCATCGATGCGCTTCGACGTGCTTCTTCTGGACATTGAGCTCCCACGCATGAAGGGCGTCGAGTTCCTCTCCTGGGCCCTGGAAAAAGATCCCGAGCAGGCGGTCATCATGCTCACCGGGTTGGATGATCCTGATCTTGACATCGAGTGCATCGACAAGGGGGCTCGCACCTACCTGGTGAAGCCCGTGGAGGCCGAGTTTCTCCGTCTGGCCCTGAGAGATGCCATGGCCCTCCGGAAACTCCTCATCGACAGGAATGATCTCTCCGGAGCATACTGATCCACCACAAGTTTGAAGCGCCCCCTTTCCGCGGCACGGCCAGAACCCGAAATCAGCGGGTCATTCTTCCGCCCTAGCCCCAAAACCCCTCCCAGCCAGTACGTCATCCCTCCCCAGGAATACGTCAATCGGCGTATGCCCCTGTCGGTGGAAAACCGCATATTTCCATCAGGGACCCTGGTGCTGCCAACACCCGGGTGTGATCAAGAACCTCGAAAGGGAGGTATCCATCATGAGCCCTGTCTCGAGAGGGTTTCTTTTCTGGACCCCACGAATCCTGACCATCGTTTTCATCCTCTTCCTGGGCATCTTCGCCCTCGATGTGTTCGGCGAGGGATATAGCTTCGGCCAGACCGTTGTGGCGCTCTTCATGCACCTGATCCCCAACTTTGTCGTCCTGGCGGTTCTGATCGTCGCATGGAGGTGGGAGTGGGTCGGGGCAGTCCTTTTCGTTGGCCTCGGAGCCTTCTACATCATCACTACATGGGGTCGGTTCCACTGGAGTGCCTATGCCGCCATTGCCGGCCCCCTCTTCTTCGTTGGGGCCCTCTTCTTCCTGAACTGGATCCTGAAAGAGAGGGTGCGAGCGCCTGTTGGAGGGGCCTGACCAAACGATGTCCGACCAGACCCGGAAGATCCCACCGGCCTTACCTGATTCGGTCAGCACACCTCAACCGAATGGGGCCGAGGCGAAGGCCACCGACTCACCTGATGTTCCCTCGGCGCCCGGGGAGTCTTGCCCGTCAGGCTCTCGGTGAGGGCCGACCCCGTTTTGAGCGGCCCACTGGGCGGAGTGCGGTAGGTGCCGTCCTGAAGGGGACTTATCTTCAAAACGTAGGAATAGAACCAGGGGCATTCGGCTTCAGGCTCGACATAGATCAGGTGGTCCGTCCCCATGTATTCAGCGTGCATGTTCTGCAACCAGGTCCTGGGCCAAAACCAGGTGGTTGAACACTTCCCCATCGGTCGCCGCCTGGCATTCGACTCGGGGAAAGGCCGACTTTGGGTGGTCTGCCGAAAATGTGAACGATGGAACCTCAGTCCCATCGAAGAGCGTTGGGAGGCCCTTGAGGACTGTGAGCGAATCTATCATGGGATTCGAACTCGGGTCTCCACCGACAATGTGGGGCTGGCCAGGCACCGGGAGGGGCTGGAGTTGGTTCGAATCGGAGAACCCCTTCGCCCGGAGTTCGCCGCCTGGCGCTACGGGGACCAGTTCGGGCGCCGCCGGAAGAAGGCCATCCTGGTGGGGGTAGGGGCTGGAGCCGTTCTGGGATCCGTTGCCATCGCAGGTGTTGCCACGGGGGTCATCAGCGGGGTTTTCCTGGGACAGTTCGGGAACTTCGTCAATGTCTACCGGAACGGGCGCACGCTGGTCAAAGTCAGGGAGCATGGGGGTACGTTCCTCAAGCTGAAACAACCCGACCTGGACAAAGCCAAGATCATCGCCGCTGGGGAAGGTTCCGATTGGATCATCGAACTGAAGAAGGGGAAGGTGGAACACCGTTGGGAGGGGGAGGAGGGTTTGAAGATGGCCAACCTCATCATCCCGGCCATCAACCGGTCCGGGGCCGGGAAGGACACTGTCCAGGAGGCCGTCCGGGAGATCGAGGAAGCAGGCCACCCCATGGAATTTCTGAAGCGGGCTTCCCTCGAGAACGAGGGGAAGGAAGGCAACCTATGGAGCCGCCCCGTCGGAGACGGGTCGTGGAAGCCTCTCAAGGAAAAGCATAAGGGACTCATCCAGAAACTTCCCAGGCACTCGAAACTGGCTCTCGAGATGGCTCTTCATGAGGAACAGGAAAGGAGGGCTCTTCAGGGCGAGTTGAAGGCCTTGGAGGCGGCCTGGAGGCGGGCCGAAGAGATCGCCGCCATCTCGGACAGTCTTCTGCTGCCGGAGGGCGCCGACGAATTCCTGGAAACCCACAGGGAATCGGGAACCCTGGAAAGGAATCAATGATTTCTTTACACTGAGCGGACGTTTCCGAGGGGGCCTGGGGGCGGTTCATCCTGGGCCCTTTCTAAATTGCTCGAGACGAGGTGCCACCCGAAATCGGGTTGATCCCCCAAAAAGGGCGGCCTCCAAGGAGTTCCTGGGACCTGTGTTTTCTCGTTCGAATCCTATCAGCACTCGTGGCGGGTCCCTTCCTCTGGGGCTGGCTCTGACCGCAGTTGCGGGTCTCTTCGGCCCGGTCCTGGGTGCTCAGGAGGAGGACACCAGCCCCAACAGCAGTGCCCGGCTCATTCCCGAGGTGTCGGCGATTCAACCCGGTGAATCGTTCACGGTTGCCATCCTCATCGAGATGGATCCTGGCTGGCACAGCTACTGGAGGAACGCCGGCGATTCCGGTCTCCCCACCGAGATGGACTGGGACCTCCCGGAAGGGTTCTCCCCGGGAGAGATCCAATGGCCGTATCCGGAGCGGATCGTCGCCTATCCGCTGGTGGACTACGGGTACTCCCACCAGGTCGCCCTCCTCGTCGACATCGAGCCGCCCACCGAGTTGGAGGACGGATCCACGGTTCGCCTGGCAGGCCGGGTCGATTGGCTCATCTGTGAACGGATCTGCCTCCCGGCATTCCAGGAAGTGGAGGTCGCCGTCCGGGTTTCGGCGGAAGCCCACAGGGCCGCACCTGAGTGGGCCGGGCTCTTTCTCGAAACCAGGGATCGCATCCCCAAACCCCTGCCAGAGTGGGAGCTTTCCGCCGAGGTCACGGAAACGGGGTACCGCCTGGAGGTGGATGCTACCGGCGAGGGTGGGGAACCACCTGAGGAAGTGTATTTCTTCGCCGGCCAGTCCAGTGTG
This sequence comes from uncultured bacterium, assembly GCA_965365235.1. GTDB lineage: Bacteria > Gemmatimonadota > Gemmatimonadetes > Longimicrobiales > Gaopeijiaceae > CBDUAX01. The sequence continues at coordinate 1,128 of CBDUAX010000109.1, read as the reverse complement.
ATCGCCCATTCCCAACCCCAGGCCTTCACCCGGCGGGCGGGCGGGTTCACCCTCGAGCTCGTTGGGTCTCCCTACGCCACTCAACCCATCACGCCCCTTTCGGGGGTATTGATGGTCGAGGATGGCGGAAGCTGGGATCCGACTGGGGAGGTGGTGGCCATGGCGGTGGAGGTGGCCGTAGCCGGCGCCCCAGCCCCGGTGGAGCCCTCCCCGGCCTCGCAACCGACACCCATGCCTCCCCCACAGACGGACCTGACCCTCCTGCTAGCCCTGGTCTTCTCCCTGGTAGGTGGGGCTCTCCTGAACCTGATGCCGTGCGTATTCCCGGTCCTGTCCCTGAAGATCCTTGGTGCGGTAGGCCAGGGAGGTGAGGACCGGAAAGAGATCCGAAATCAGGGATTGGCTTTTGGCGTCGGAGTAGTAATCTCCTTCCTCGCCCTGGCCGGCGTCCTGATAGCGCTCAGGGCCGCGGGAGCTCAGTTGGGATGGGGATTCCAGCTCCAGTCCCCAATCTTCGTGGCAGCCATTGCGGCTCTCTTTTTCGCCATCGGATTGAACCTCATGGGGGTCTTCGAGGTCGGAGCTTCCCTGACCCGACTCGGAAGCAAACCGGGAACCCCCTCGGGGTATGGAGAATCTCTGGCTTCAGGGGTTTTGGCCACCGTCATCGCCACACCCTGCACCGCCCCTTTTATGGGCGCAGCCCTGGGATTTGCCCTCACGCGTTCAATTCCGGAGACACTCCTGGTCTTCGGGGTCCTGGGCTTCGGAATGGCCCTTCCCTACGGAGTGCTCTCCACCGCCCCGGGTCTATTGGAACGCCTCCCTCGCCCGGGCCCGTGGATGGAGACCATGAAGCAGGTCATGGCCTTTCCCATGTTCGGAACGGTGATTTGGCTTGTGTGGGTATTCGGCCAACAGACCGGAGTAGGCGGGGCCACCTTCCTCCTCATGGCCCTGCTCCTGATCGGCGGGGCCGGATGGATGGTGGGGCGATGGCACCGCATGGACCTGAGAAGCGGTCGGACTGCTCGAGCCGTCTCCTTGGCTGTCCTGGCTCTGGCTGGCCTGGCCGTAATCCGGGGCAGTAGCCAGGAGGCTCCGCTTTTGGAGGCAGGAGAGGACTGG
>CBDUAX010000108.1:0-10535 GCA_965365235.1 uncultured bacterium | reverse complement strand
GCACCGACGATCGGCAGCCCCCCGACCTCCTGGACGAGGGAGGGATCGACGAGATGATCCGGGTGTTGATTCGAGAAGGGACACCCGCCTGCGAGGCAGTCCGGTTGGCAACGCTGAACCCGGCTGAACATTTCGGTCTCAACGACCGAGGTGCCATCGCCCCGGGCCGCAAGGCCGATCTGGTGGTCTCGGCCTCACTGGAGGAGATGGAGGTGGACGAGGTGTTCGTGTCCGGCCTTTTGGTGGCCAACGCCGGCAAGCCCCTGGACTGGGCGCTTCCGGAGCCTCCCCCTCCCCCTCCGCCGGCCATGCAGGTCCAGTGGGAGGGGTTGAGCCTGGAGATCCCGCTGGAGAGAGGGAAGATCCGGGTGGTCGAGGTCATCCCGAACCAGATCGTCACCGGCTCCCTGACCCTGGAACCCAGCGTCCGGGACGGCTTGGTGGTCCAGGACCCGGAGCGAGACCTCTTGAAGATCGCTGTACTCGAGCGCTACACCGGGAGTGGCAGAGTGGGGGTGGGGCTGGTGAAGGGGATCGGCCTCCAGGAAGGGGCCATCGCAGGGACGGTAGCCCACGACCACCACAATATCGTCACCATCGGTGCCGATGACCCATCCATGAGGGCGGCCGCTCGGGCGGTGGCGGAGAGCGGGGGCGGCCTTGCGGTATGTCGGGGATCCGAGGTCCTGGCGCACCTCCCCCTTCCGGGGGCCGGGCTCATGTCCCTGGCTCCCTTCCAGGAGATCCGGGTGGGCCTGGATCGGGTGGTGGATGCGGCCCGGACGCTGGGCTCACCGCTCCACGATCCATTCATGGCCATGTCTTTCCTGGCCCTGGAAGTCATCCCTTCCCTGAAGATCACCGACCTGGGCCTGGTGGATGTGGACCAGTTCAAACCAGTGGGGTTGTGGGTGTTCGAGGAGTCCGAGACACGGTGAACAAGATCCTCCCAGACTCACGTCGACCCGAGGGAGGACTTCGGGACTGGGCGCATCGGACCCTGGGTGGCGTACTTCTCGCCCTGACCCTGGCACCTTTCCACCTCCTCCTCCGACAACCGGGTACTGGCCGCTTCGGGGAAGCCGCAGTGATGCGGAGCGCCTCCAACCTGGAGATGGCCTGGTGGGGGATTCTCCTGGCCATCGGGGTGGCGGCCGCCCTGACCATCCTCTTCCCTTCAGGCCCGGTTCGACGAGTTCTGGGCCGGCTCGGGGACAGGCTGGCGTCTCCGCCCCTCACCACCTTCGCCCTGGGGTTGGGCGCGGTCTCCTGTGTTCTGGCCCTCTGGGCGGGGCTGGGCCTTTTTGGAGGGCTCCCTACGCTGGTGGACGGAATGGTGGCCCGCCTTCAAGCCCGGACCTTGGCGGGCGGGCTTTTGGCTCTTGAACTCCCGGACCCCATGGCGGCGTGGTTGATCCCCAACACCGTCCTGACTCCTCGAGGGTGGGTCTCCCAGTACCCTCCCTTCCCCGCCCTCCTCCTGGCCGGTGGTGAGGTCGTCCGAATGCCCTGGCTTCCCTTTCCACTCCTGGTGGGGTGCACGGTTTTCTTCTCGACCCTTCTGGCCGGACGCCTCCTTCCGGAAGCGGACCGAGCGGTGCGGCTGGGTGGGGTCCTTCTGGCCTCGAGTCCGTTTCTTTTCTTTTTGGGCGGGGGCTACCTCAGCCATGTCCCGGCAGCGGCGTTCACCGCCTTTACGCTGTACGCCGCGGTTCGGGCCCTGGACGGCGCCTGGGGGTGGGCCATCCTGGTGGGAGTCGGAAGTGGGGCGGTGGTAAGCAGTCGCCCCTTCCTGGGGCTCGTTGTGACCGTGGTTCTCCCATTGGGTCTCTGGATCTATCGGGGGCTCCGGGCTGGGAAGGGATTTTGGCTCGTCTCCCGCTTGGGCCTGGCCGCCGGAGGGGGCGCACCCTTCGCGTTCTTCCTGGGCTGGTATAACACCCATTTCTTCGGAAAGCCTTGGCGGTTTGGGTATTCTGCCGCCTATGGCCCCTCGCACGATCTGGGATTCCACCCGGATCCATGGGGGAACCACTATTCGATTGGAGAAGCCCTGGGCTTCACCGCTGTGGACCTCACCGGTCTGGGAACCTATCTCCTTGAAACCCCGCTCCCGGCCCTGGCTCTCGTCGGAATCTTCCTTCTCCTCCGCCCCCGGCTTCCAGGAGGCGGGGGGCTCCTCCTGGCGTGGGCCCTTCTTCCCGTCGTCGCCAACTTCTTCTACTGGCACCATGGCTTTCACCTCGGTCCAAGAATGCTCTACGAGGCGGCCCCAGCGTGGCTCCTCCTCACGGCTCTCGCCGCCATGGGCCTCAGTCGTAGCGAGGCAGGGGAGGCCCGGTTTCGGTTTCCCGACCTGGTGCTCTGGAGCCTGATCGTCTCCGTGGTGGCAGCCGGGCCCTCGATTGGGAACCGGGGGGCCTCTTACCGGTGGCCTCCTGAGACACAAAGCCGCATCACCATTCCCGCCGAGTTACAGTCTGCGTCGGCTGCCTCCGCCCCTGCGCTGGTCTTCGTCCATGGCTCCTGGTCTGAGCGAATCTCGGCCCGACTCCAGGCTTCAGGGATGCGTCTGGACAGTATCGAGACGGCGCTGAGAAGAAACGACGTCTGCGCCCTTCACACCTTGGCGTTGGCCCGGGAGGAAAGTCGGGCGGACCCAACCTTGCTGGAGCAGGAGGGCCCGGCTCTGGATTTTCAACTCCTGGCAGAAACACCTCAACAGCTGGAACCGGTCTACCTGACGGAAGGGAACCGGATCCTGGTGGACTCGGAGCGCCCTGTCACACCGGAGTGTCAACGGGAAGGGCGGGCGGATCGTCTCGGGATTATCTCCCTGGCCCCTCTGCTCTGGCAGGGGGATCTGCCGGGAGTGGAGGATGGGAGGCCCATGTTCGTGCGGGACCTCGGTCCGGAGGACAACCGCAGGGCCCTGGCGGCCTTTCCGGATAGGACCCCCTACCTCCTCCTGACTCCGGGGGAGGAGGCCCTCCCCGAACTTCGGAGCTACGAGGAGGGGATGGCCCTCATTTGGGGCGAGGGATCTTCTTGATCTCCCCCAGGAGGGTATAGCCCTCTCCTCCAAGTCGCCCCACAGGGAGGAGGGAAGTCGGCTCCACGGAGAACCCTCCGGCCCCCACTTCCAGACTTTCCGAGAGATGGACGGCCTTCACCTCCCCCACAACCAGAGTGTTGGCGGAGGGGGTCAGATCGACTTCCTTCATCAGAACGCACTCCATGGCCACCGGGGCCTCGGATACCCAGGGAGCGGCCACAACATCCCCTCCTCGAGGGGTCAGGCCCGCCAGATCGAACTCATCGATCTCGGGCGCTACCTCGGCGGAGCTTTCGTTCATGGCCTCCAGCAGACCTTGGCTCACCACGTTCACACAGAAGGCCTCGGTTTCCCGAATGTTCTTCAGGGTATCCTTCGGTTCGCCGCGGCGGGCTCCAATGGACACTCCCAGTAGAGGAGGAGTGCCTGAAAGTGCGGCAAAAAAGGAGTAGGGGGCCAGGTTCAGCTCGCCGGATCGATTGACCGTGGAAATCCAGCCAATAGGCCGGGGCACGACGATGGAGGTGAGGAGCTGATAGCGTTCCCGACTGGTCAGCTCCGAGGGGTCTACCTGTCGGTGGGACATCTGGGTGGGGCTCCGCCCGGGCGTAGCTTCAGCGACTGGCCGGGATCTTCAGGGTTTGCCCGGCATAGATCCGGCTCCCGCGAATGCCGTTCTCCGCCTTCAACCGATCGACGGTCGTCCCGTGATCCCGAGCGATGTCCCAGAGGGAATCGCCCCGCCTGACCCGGTAATCTAGACCATCGGTCGATGCAACCCGGGTCGTCGCCCTGTTGGCCAGATCTGCCACATAGCTGGCATAGCGTCTGGGGAAAAGCGCGATGTGGTAGTGGGGGGGACGGGACTCTCGGGTGGCCTCCAGGACGCCGGCCTTCTCCAGGGAGATCAGGACCCGCTCCAGCCAGGACCGACAAGCCCGGCTGTTGCTCCGTCGGACATCTACCGCCATCCCGGTTGGATGCACCGACCGGGAAGAGGCGTTCCTTGGTTGCCGAGTTGACGGCCGAGTCAGACTCGTTACGACCAACTTCTCTCCGCAGCCCCGAAAGTACTGCTCGGAAAGGCGCTCGACGAAGGTTCGTGTCTCGGGGCGGGCGTAAGGATAGGCCACGCCGTGAAGATCGAAATACCGAGTCTCACGAACCGAAACCAGGTACCCCGCGTCGACGAACCGCTTTACCTGAGCGGGGCTTTCCAGGAAGGTGAAGTCGTGTTCCTGTGCCATTCGAAACTGATAGTCGACGGAACGAGTAGAGCCACGGAGGCTCTGGGCCCGAAGGGTTCCGGGAAGGAGAAGAACCAGGAGGGGTAAGAAAACCCAACCCCGAAATAAGTAGAGCTGCCGTCGAGAAAAGGACCAGGCTACGGAAGTATGGGTCATGGACCTGGCTGCGTCCGGGTTTCGGCTTCGAGGAGGCTGTCGGGCCTCTTCAGGGGTTCCAAGCATCATTTGTAAACATATGATTCCAGTGACACAAGGGTTTCCTCACTGGAAACCCCGAATCGAACCAGGGTTCCACCTTCCCCTCGAGCGCCGCATTTGCGCCGGTTCAGTGCGCCCCCCTACCAATATCGGGAAGAGGAACGTTTTGCTTGACCCGGGGTCCGGACAAGCCACCCGACTCTTCCTCCGGGGTCTCCAGGGGTCCACAGTGGTTTCCCCCTTTCGCCACGAACTCTCCTGCCGAGAGGTCGACGCTTGAAGCGACACTACGGGTTACACGGGCGTTTCCTGGCCTGGTTCATGGCCCGAAGTGACGGGAAGTACGCATCCCTCGTTGGAGAGCGGAAGCAGAATCTGTTCCGGGGGTTATCCGGAACTCTGGTGGAGATTGGAAGCGGCACCGGACCCAATCTTCGTCATCTTCCCAAGGACCTCAGAATTGTGGGGATCGAGCCGAACCCCTTCATGTATCCCCACTACCGGAGAGAAGCCCGAGAACGAGGCCAACCCGCCGTCCTGGTCCGGGGAGACACCCAGGCCCTGCCTTTCCCGGACGAAAGTGTCGATGCGGTGCTCTCCACGCTGGTCCTCTGCTCTGTGAGCGGACTCGACGGGGCCCTCCAGGAGATCCTTCGGGTCCTGAAGCCTGGCGGCCGGTTTTTTTTCATGGAGCATGTGGGTGCGGCTCGGGGCACCTGGCTGAGGAGGGTCCAACGGTGGGTCAAGCCGGCCTGGAGATTGGCAGGGGACGGGTGCGAACCGGACCGGGAGATCCACCGGAATGTGGAGGCCGCCGGCTTCAAAGAAGTCAGGTGGGAGAGATTCTACGTGCCGATTCCCCTCGTCTCCCCTCACATCGCCGGCGTGGCAGAAAAGTAGAAGGAGGGGGGAGGCCCGAATTCCGAGCCCCCCCCGATCTCGATTCACCCCAAGGCTACCGGTCTTCGGCGGAACTACATCCGCCTTGCCCACCCACCCTGCCGATGTGCGAAATTCTCCGCCACCTTGTCCCAGTTGACCACGTTCCAGAACGCCTTCACATAGTCGGGCCGCCGGTTCTGGTAGTTGAGATAGTAGGCGTGCTCCCAAACGTCCAACCCCAGGATCGGGCTATGGCCGCTCATGAGAGGAGAGTCCTGATTAGCCGTCGAGAAGACCTGGAGCTTGCCGAACGGATCGATGACCAGCCATGCCCAACCGGAACCGAACCGGGTGGCAGCAGCAGCCCCGAATTTCTCCTTGAAGGCCTCGAAGGACCCCAGGTCCGTTTCAATCGCGGCAGCAAGGTCACCGCTGGGTGCAGAGGATCCACCCGGAGTGAGGATCTCCCAGAAAAGCGCGTGGTTGTGAAACCCCCCACCATTGTTCCGAACGGCACCCTGGATTTCGGACGGAAGCCCGTCGAGCCCACGTAGGATGTTTTCGGCCGAAACTCCGTGGAAACCAGAGTGGTTCTCCAGAGCCGCGTTGAAGTTGGCCGTGTACGCACCATGGTGCTTTTGGTGATGGATCTCCATGGTACGGGCATCGATGTGAGGTTCGAGAGCCGCGTAGTCGTATCCAAGCTCGGGGAGCTGGAACGGATAGGACATGGTTCAGGTCTCCTTGTTTGTCGGAAAAAGCCGTCGGGCTCAGCCGCCCGATAGACATTCGGCTCGTTGTACACCCTAGGCGGGAAAGGTTCATCTTGATGTCCTCCAGCGGAGCCGGCCCTGGGAAAGAGGGGCCTCCCGAGCCCCAGTCCCCCAGGATCCTCCTGGTCGACTGTGACAGTTTCTACGTTCAGGTCGCTCGTCTGGAAGACCCCGAAGGCGCAGGTCGTGAGGAGCTTCTCATCGTGGGCGGATCCCCGTCTGGGCGGGGGGTGGTGACCTCGGCTTCCTATCCGGTCCGGGCCTTTGGTGTCCGGTCTGGAATGCCCACGGGCCAGGCGCTCCGCCTTTGTCCCGACGCCGTAGTCGTCTCCGTATCCAGAACGGCGTGTTCCGCTCGGAGCAAAGCCGTCCGGCAGATCCTCGTTCGGCTCGCCCCCGTGGTCCAGGCCGCCTCCATCGACGAGTTCTACCTCGACCTCTCCGGAACCGAGCGTCTCCTCCACGGGGAGCCATTGATCACCACGGCGCTGCGCATCCGGAAGGGGGTCCAGGAAGAGACCGGGATTTCCGTTTCCATCGGCGGCGGCACTCGGAAGCTCGTGGCCAAACTCGCCGCCGGGCGGGCCAAGCCCGGCGGTGTCCACGTGGTGGCTCCAGGGCAGGAGGCGGAGTTCTTGAAAAGCTTTTCGCTCAGGGAGATCCCGGGTGTTGGCCCTACCCTGGCCAAGGCACTCGGGAACCGGGGGCTGGTTACGGTCCCAGACATCCTCCCGGTAGAGCGGGACTGGTTGTGCCGATGGTTCGGGGAGAGCCGGGGCCACTGGTTGTGGGAGCGGGTGCGCGGTATGGACAGATCCCGTGTGAACCCCCGGGAGCCCAGGAAATCGGTTAGTTCAGAGCGAACCTTCTCCACCGATCTCGAGGATGACAGCCACCTTGACAAGGAGATCTTGAAGCTGGTGACCTTCGTGGGGGGAGCCCTCCGGCGATCCGGTCTCCGTGGGCGAACCGTCACGGTGAAGATCCGGGACGCCGACTTCAAGACCCGAACCGCCAGCTATACGTTTCCCGAAACCATGGAAGCCGATGCGACGCTCTTAAAGGTCGCCAGAGAGCTCCTGGGGAAGCTGCGAAAAAAACGCCGCGGTGGAGTTCGACTCCTGGGGGTGGGGGTTTCCTCCCTGGTGGAGGGCGACGGTCCGCCACAACTTGAGCTCTTCCAGGGAGAGGGACCCCGGGAATCGGAACGTGACCGGACCATCTCCAGAGTGGTAGATGGACTCAAAGATCGGTTCGGGGACGACGCCGTCGTCCCGGGCGGTCACCTGCGGGAAACCAAGGATTGAGGGGCATCCGGGGCGGGCCCAGCTACCGCCGCAGGCACCTCTCCGGCGTCAAGAAGATCGAGAACGGGAGAACCCGGAGACCAGGACCGATGGACCCATGACAGAAAGAGCTGAGGATCTTCATCGCCTCCTTTGGGGAGGAGAAAAGCCTGTCGTGGGGGTCCTCCACCTACTCCCTCTTCCGGGCTCCCCCCGATGGCGCGGCTCGATGGCCGAGGTCCGGGACCGAGCCCTCCGGGAAGCCGAGATTCTCGAAGGGGCAGGGATCAGTGGGCTGGTCGTGGAAAACTTCCAGGACGCCCCCTTCTATCCGAAATCGGTCCCGCCGGAGACGGTGGCGGCCTTGGCCGTGCTGACGGAGGCCGTGGTATCCGCGTCGGACCTGCCGGTGGGGGTGAACGTCCTGCGGAACGATGCCGTCTCCGCCCTGGGCGTGGCCGCCGCAACTGGAGCCCGTTTCGTTCGCGTGAACATCCACACCGGGTCCATGTTCACCGACCAGGGGCTCCTCCACGGAAGAGCCCACGAGACCTTGCGACTCCGTGCGTCGCTGGGGATCAGAGTCGCCATATTTGCCGACGTCCTGGTCAAACATGCCACACCTCCACAGGGTACGACGCTGGAGGCGGCGGGCCGGGACAGCTGGCACCGGGGCCTTGCTGACGGGCTCATCCTGACAGGCTCGGAGACGGGAGCCCCGACCTCGGTCGAAGCCATAAAAAGGTTGCGTGGGGCCCTCCCGGCCGAAGCGCCCATTTGGGTGGGAAGTGGGGTCACACCCGAAACGGCCAAACTCCTCCTGGCTTCGTCGGATGGCCTGATCGTGGGAAGCGCCTTTCAGAAGGGAGGCCGGGCCGGGGCCGGTGTCGACCGGGCCCGTGTGTCGGCGTTCCTGAACGCCTTGGGGAGGGAGTAGAAGTCCCAACCCCCGAGGCCCTGGGCCGGAGCTACCCTTCCCGGGAAAGTTTGGCCAGGAACTCTCCCTCGTCTTCCCAGAGCAGCTCCACCTTCCATCCAGACCTGGCTCCCACCCTTTTCAACGTACCGGGGTCCAGGAAAAGCTGGGGGAAAGGCGCCCCTGTGATCCCTCCGAACTCCAGTTGGTACTGGAGCTCTCCGGGATACCCGTCTTCGGAGAAATCCAGAGGTCCCCCGTCCCGCTCCCCACCGTTCCGGGAAGTCCCCGAGGGCGTCAGGTCGGTGGAATCCATAAGGACCTGGCCACTGGGAGCCAGGAGGCCCTGGAGGGTCGCCAAGAAGTCGGGGAAGGCGCCCAAGGTCCCTGCCAGGGTGGATCCGTTCATGAGGAGGAGGATGGTGTCGAAGACCCCCTCCTGCGGGAGGGATTCGAGGCGACCCTCGAGAACTCGATCCACCCCTCGAGCTCTCATCAGGGCCACCCCTTCCGGGACAACCTCAAGGGCCGTCACCGCAAACCCACGTTCCTGTAAGATCAAGGTCAAGGCCCCCACCCCGGCTCCGACATCCAGGACTCGGCCTCGCACGCTGGACAGCGCAACCTCGTCCGCAGGCCTCAGCGTGCCTTCCGAGCGGAAGAAAACGGACACCGGCAACGGCTCGACCTCGCCCTCATCGGCGTGAACGGAAAGGACCGCGGACCTATCCCCCTCATGGAAAGCCCTCCACCCAGCAGCCAAGGGTCCCCAGGCTTCCGGTCCGAAAGACGGAGGTCTCACTTCTCCTCTTTTTCCTTTGTATATCTTCTTTTCATGGTACCCGTTCGACGGCCCTCGGAGGATCCGGTTCAGTTGAACCCGAACCGTGCTCTTACTCTGCTATGGAGAGGAGCTCGGCTACGTTGTCCGAACTGCGGAGGCGGCCCCCTCTTTCGGCAGTGGGTGAAGATGAAGCCCACCTGCCCCTCCTGCCATCTCTTCCTGGACCGGGGCGAGGAAGACTACTTCCTTGGGGGCTATACCATCAACTTCGTGGGTTCCGAACTGCTCATCGTGGCCGGTGCCGGCGTGGCGATCGTCCTCTCGTGGCCCGAAGTGCCGTGGAGACTCATCACCTGGACCCTCATGGGCCTCATGGTGGTGGCGCCGGTTTTCTTCTATCCCCTCGCGAAAACCCTCTTCCTGGCCATCGATCTGATCTTCCGGCCGGTAACGCTGAAGGACCTTTCGGGCCACGGAGAGAACGCTCCTGCCAGGGAAGATCCCGGACCGGATCAGGGAACCCCGGCTGGCTGACCCATTCCGGTGGACCGGGGCCCGGATCGGTTACGAACAAAGAGGGCTGTCCCGGAAAACCCGGATCAGCCCTCTCCGCTCTTCAGCTACCGGTACCTAGAGCTTTTTCCCCTGCCGCTTCCATTCCTCCCGCTTCCTCTGGTTCTCCTCCCAGGGCTTGCGGTCGAAGTAGTCGTTGGTCATCTCGACGACCTTCGGAGCCAGGAAGATCAGGGCGATGAGGTTCGGCCAGATCACGATGGCCAGGAGGGCATCTCCAAGGTCCCAGACCATCTGGAGGGAGATGATGGCGCCGAGGAAGTGGGCCGCCACGAATGCCAGCTTATAGGGCAACACCGCCCTTCCTCCCAAAAGGTAGTTGGCGCTCCGGTCTCCATAGTAGCTCCACGAGATCGCGGTGGAGATCCCGAAGAGGAAGACGGACAGGAGCACGATGTAGTGCCCCCAGTCACCAAGGGGCGAGAGACCCCTTTGGAAGCCAAGCATCGTCAAGGGCGCGCCGTTTTCCGGAGCCAGCCCCCAGAGGGACGTCAAAGTCTGGCCATTTGCGTCTCGGGCTTCACTCAGCTCAGTGAAGACCGTCCCTGTGAAGGGAATGGTCATGGCCTCGTCCACGTACAGGCGGTCGACGGCCACCTCGTGCCAGGCCACCAACGCATCGTCGGGACCGGCCGACTGGTGGTACCCATCGGAGATGAGGATCTCGGCAGGGGTCGTTTCAACCTCGCTGAACCCTCTGGATTCGTTCGCTTCGACGTAGGAGATGTCTCCACCCGAGAAGGTGATCTCGGTGGGGAACCGTTCGGTGTTCACCCCCGTCATCACCAGGACGAGACCGGTCAGGGTGCAAATAACGATGG
>CBDUAX010000107.1:0-10551 GCA_965365235.1 uncultured bacterium | reverse complement strand
ATGGGCCACCCTCAGGTCACTGAAGCGTTCCTCCTTCGGTGTCTCGGCCCAGATGCGACCGCCCCCTCCGCCGCAGCAGAGGCTGTCCTTCCCGGAGTCAGTCATCTCCACCAGCTCCACCCCCGGAAGCCGGGTCAAGAGGTCCCGGGGTGGGTCGTAGATCCCGTTGTGCCGGCCCAGGTAGCAGGGGTCGTGGAAGGTGACTTTCCGGGGGGAGGCACTGGGCCCATTCCCCTCCGTTCCCTGTGCTGCCGGAAGTTCCAGACGCCCCTCCTCCACCAGCTCAACAAGGAACTGTGTGATATGAACGACCTCGAAGTTCACCATGAACTCCGGGTACTCGTTCTTGAAGGTGTGGTAGCAGTGAGGAGAGGCCACCAGAACCCGCTTTACCCCATGGTCGATGAAGGCCTTGATATTCTCCCGGGCCAAACCCTTGAAGACCTCCTCGTTGCCCGTCTTGCGGATGCTCTCGCCGCAGCAGCTCTCCTTGCTCCCCAGGATCCCGAAGTCCACCCCGGCTCGGTTCAGAAGGCCCGCGGTGGCTTCGGCCACCTTTTGCATTCTGGGGTCGTAGCTGTAGTAGCACCCCACATAAAAGAGGACTTCCATCCCCTCCTTGAAGGGCTTCAGGGAGAGGTCGGTGGCCCATGCGGCCCGGGCCTCCCTCTCCCCACCCAGAGGGTTGCCGTCACCGGCCAGGCTGACGGCGGCAGTGTTGTAGGCGCTCACGGAGTTGGGGAAGACATCGTAGGCGGTGGCGATCCTCCGGATGGCAACACTCACGGCGATCTGGTCCACGCCCCGGGGGCAGAGGGAGGGACACCGGCCGCAACTGGTGCACCGCCAGATCTCTTCTAGCTCGATCTCCGGAAGGCCCAGGGCCGCCTGCCACATGATCTTCCGGATGCTGAAGGGCCTGACCCGGTTCCATGGACATACGACGTCGCACTTCCCGCACTGATAGCAGAAGGTGAAGGCGTCGCCTCCAGCGTCCTGGATCTCCTGGACGATCTCCGGAATGGGGGTGGCGATGTCCATCAGCCCTTCTTCGTCATTCGGTTCAGGGCATCCATCACCTTGTCCCAGCCATGCTTGTGGGCCAGAGCCAGGATCCCCTCGTCCACCTCTTCGGGCTTCGGCTCTTCCTCTACTTCCTCTTCCCGCTCCTCGTAGATGAGGGCATCCGCCAGGCACCAGGTGACGCAGAGGGGCTCCTCCAGGGTGGGGTCGGATTCGCACATGTCGCACTTCAGCGGGAGGTCCGAATCGGGCTCCTTGAAGATGTCCCGGGAGGGGCAGGAGGCCCGGCAGAAGGCGCACTCCTCGTATTCCTTGCCATCAATGACGTACTTGTCCCGGCCGGCGCACTCAGTCGCCGTGTATTCGCCTGCGAAGACCGGGACGTAGATGTCGTTCAGGGGCTCCCGAATGACCCGGACTCTGGCCCGGGCGGGGTTGGTGCTCGAGTACCTGGGCTGGGCATGATGGGATGCGCAGATGATCTCACAGGCGCGACATCCATTGCACTGGTCCACATCGATTCGGATGTTCTTGACGATCCGGGTTTTCCTCTCCGGGCTCACGACGAGCCCCCTTCCGGCGCGACCGCGCGGATCGGCGCCATCGCCTCCTCTTTCAGAAGCCCCATTTCCACGAACTCTTCGTAGACGTAGTCCAGGTCCAGCTCGAGCAGGGTTTCCTTCGTTGGGATGCCTTCGCCGTTCCAGCCCTTGTAGCGGTAATACTCCTCCAGGAGCTTGGCCTCCAGCTCGGGGAACCGCCGCTTCCAGTGGTCCTCAGGGGGCTTTTCGTCGGCCTTCCTCAGGCCCCGGCGCAGGTTGTTGGCTCGAACCAGGTTCCGGTTTCGCTTGGTCAGGTGGACCAACCCCTCTTCATCCAGCTCAATGCCGGATCCGGAGGCGATGAGGCCCGGAAGGTTGTGGATGTGGAAGGGCGGTTTCAGGGGGAAGGACGAAAGCCCGGCACACATGCCGGTACTGTCGTCGATGTAGTGCATCCGCTCCTGCCAGTCGACAATCTCGTTTGTGGCCTCGGACGGCGGGTAGTTGGGAATGGACTTCTCACCCCGGAGCTCCCACTCCACGAACCACTCCTTGAACTTCTCGTGGGGGATGTGGGGCCAGTCCTCGACGAAGGCCTCGTTCTCCTCCCGGGTCATGAAGGGGGCCTGGGGGAAGTTCCCCTCGATCTGGGTGATGTTGGCCTTCTCGCCGGTGCAGTACATCAGGAAGTAGATGGGGTTCAACATGCCCAGCTTCAGGGGCAACTGCTCCGTCTTCCGGATGTTGTTGTGGGCGTACTCGTCTGCTCCCTTGCCGATCGCCTTGGCCGCCCAGTAGGTACCATCCGCCAGGATATCGCCGATCCCGTCCCGCCTGACGATGCTGTCCAGAAGCCAGTAGAAGCGCAGGTTGTTCTCGGTTGGGAAGCCGGGCATATCATCGTCGGTGAGGATGCCGGCTTCGTAGAGCTCCAGGGCGAAGGCCATGGTCTGGGGGCACGAGAAGGCGTCCACACCGTATTCGGTGGCCCGTTGGGCCATCTTCAGCCCGAACTCCAGATCCTCGTACGCCGCCATGGTGTAGGTGAGCTTGGAGAAGCACTTCATCATGTAGGAGCAGAAGCGCTTGTCCACGGCGATGGACGCGCCGCACTTCATGGGACAGTTGTGGCAGCTCAGGAGACGGGTGCGCATGGTCTCCATGGTGTCTGTCCACTCCTCTTGGACCTCCTCGGTCCAGAAGCCCTTCCTCCGCTCCCGGGCGTTCCCCCACATGAAGTTTTCGGTGTGCCACTTCTCGTCGTGGATCGCCATCTCCTGGGGCGATCCGAGCCCAGCCAGAATCGGCATGACACCGGGAATGGGGTTCTTGTCCCGTTTCTTGATGTACTGCAAGGCTTCGTTGCAGTGCTGGATGAACTCTGCGGGGCGGGCGATGTGGATGTCCTTCGTTCCACGGACGGCGATGGCCTTGAGGTTTTTGTCCCCCATGACCGCGCCCACTCCCAAGCGGCTGGCGCTGGCCCTTCCCTGCTCGATGGACGCAAAGAAGACCCTGTTCTCGCCAGCGAGGCCGATGGAAGCCACCGGCACGTGCGGATCCTTGAGCTCCTGCCGAATGAACTCGGCAGTCTCCAGGGTCCCCAGGCCACTCATGTGGGTGGCAGACCGGATCTCCACCTTGTCGTCATCGATCCAGAGGTAGACCAACTCCGGGGACTTGCCCCGGAGGACCACCTTGTCATAGCCGGCATGCTTCAGCTCCGGCCCCCAAAATCCTCCCATCATGGAGAAGGCGAAGAGCTTCGTCTGGGGGGAGATGGTGGAGACGATGGTCCGGTTGCAGCCGGGTGCTGGCGTGCCGGCAAGGAGGCCCGTGCCGAACACCAGGAGGTTCTCCGCGTCGAAAGCATCCACCCCAGGGCCGACCCGGTCCCACATCATGCGGGCGTTGGTGCCGAGGCCACCCAGATGAAGCTCCGTCAGTCCGGGATCCGTGGGGACCCTTTCGATGTTACCCCTGGTCAGATCGACTTCCAGATTGAAGCCCGTTTCAGCGTACCTCATTCGGTTCCCCTCGCGATATACCCATCGAGAAAGAGAGCGGTTTGTTGCTCGGCAAGATCGTCCAGGCTCACCTGGCTTCGACCGGGGTCGTACCACTGGTAGAACCAGTTGAGCATGCCGAAGAGGTTGGCGGTGGCGATCCAGGAGCTGAAGCGGGCGCCCTTCTCGGGCTGAAGCTCTTTTACTAGCTGGTGAACTGCCTCGAAATAGGAGCGGCGCCGCTCATGCACGGCGTCATACGCTTCCCCCTCCAGGGTCTCCAGCTCCCGAGCGCAGACCTTGAGCTCATGCATGTGCTCGCCGAAATGCCGGACGTGGTTGCGCACCGCCGTCTCGAGTCGCCGGCGCGGCTCCACGACCCCTTCGAGATTCTTGTTGAGGCCCTGGAGGAGGGAGTCGAAGGTGTGGAACTGGATCCAGTAGAGGAGCTCCTCCTTGCTTGCGACATAGTGGTAGATGCCTGCAAGGCTGAACTCGGTCTCGGCGGCAATGAGCCGCATGGAGGCCCCACCATACCCGACCTCCGAAAAGACCCTAGCCGCAACCTCCAGCAGATGCAGACGTTTGTCATCGAACCCGGGGGTTCGTTTCCGTTTCGTGTCGAGTGCTAGCATGTGTATACGTTCGAACGTTCGTTCGAGCACCTCCAGATAGAATCATACGCCTCCGGCCGGGCCTCTGGCAAGAAAAACGAAGCGGAACGGAGCAGCAGGCGTATATTTGCCGCTTGGAGCCAGGACCCCGAAGATTGAAGAAGAAGGGGGGGGAGATGCCTGACGACGACGTGAGAATGCGAGGATTCACGGAGAGGACCGACCTGGAATCGGCCCTCGACTTGCTGCGGTCCTGTGTCCAGCCCGGCGAGGAAGAGTCCGTCCCCCTGGGAGAGGCCTTGGGCCGCACCCTGGCCCGGGACGTCTCTTCCACCGAAGAGGTGCCCTGCTTCGACAAGAGCGCCATGGACGGCTTTGCCCTCCGCGCCGAGGAGACCTTCGGCGCCAGCCCGGCTGATCCAGTCTCTTTCAGGTTGGTTGGAGAGGTCCTCCCCGGAGAGCTGGGCGACCTTGAGGTCGGGCCGGGTGAGGCAGTGAGGATCATGACAGGCGGAGCCATTCCCGAGGGAGCCGATGCGGTGCTCATGGCCGAACACGCCACCGAAGATGGGGATAGGGTCCTGGCCCAAGCCGCCGTCGTGCCCGGACGCAATATCGCCCGAGCCGGAGAGGACATTCAGAAGGGGGACAAGGTGTTGGAGGGGGGGAGGGTCCTGAGACCTCAGGACCTCGGTGTTATCGCCTCCATCCGGATGGCCGAGGTGCAGGTGACCCGGCGGCCACGGGTGGGGATCCTCTCTACCGGAAACGAGCTGGTGGAGCCCTGGTCGGAAGAGGCCGGCCAACCGGGCCGGGTGGTCAACTCCTGCCGCTATGTCATCGAAGGACTCGTCGCCCAAACCGGTGGTGTAGCTCGGTGGTTGGGCACGGTTCCCGACGACCCTGATGCGTTGCGCACGGCCCTCGAGGCTTTCGACGGGGACATCCTTTTGACCACGGGGGCCACCTCAGTGGGGAAGGAGGACTATCTGCCCGGGCTGCTCGCTGAGCTCGGCGTGCTACTCGTTCACGGCGTCAATATCCGACCGGCAGCGCCCCTCGCCTTCGGCCGGTTGGGGAAGACCCTGGCCGTGCTTCTGCCAGGGAACCCCGTGGCGGCTATCGTGGGCTTCGATGTCGTTGTTCGGCCCGCCCTGCAGCTCCTTCTCGGTCAGCGGGAAGAGCGAAAGAACCGGCGAGTGCGGGGACGAATGCGGCGGAAGCTTGCCTCGGCCCTTAACCGGACGGACTTCGTTCGCGTTCAACTGGTTGGGGAGGGAGAGGTCGAGCCCCTCAGGTCCGGTGGGGCAGGCGTTCTCACCTCTGTGACCCGGGCCGACGGTTTTTTGATCGTCCCGCGGGATATTGAGGGTCTGGAGGCGGGGACGGAGGTGGAGGTCTATCTGTACTGAGGACGATGAAACCCATGAAGGACGCAGACTTCGTTGCCTTCCTCCAGTGGGCCCTTCCTCGGCTCCGGATGCGATGGTCAGGGTTTCGGAAGGTGAGAAAACAGGTCAACAAGCGTCTCACCCGGCGTTTGAAGGACCTTGGGCTATCCGAAGTAGGGGAATACCGGCTGTACCTGGAGACCCATCCGAAGGAGTGGAGGGTTCTGGACGGGCTCTGCCGGATCACCATCTCTCGATTCCTCCGGGATCGGAGAGTCATGCTGCGCCTCCAGGAAGAGGTTCTTCCCGAGCTGGCAGAGGCGGCGGGGGAGAAAGGCCAGGAGGTGCTCAATTGTTGGTCCGCGGGGTGTGGCAGCGGCGAGGAGCCGTTCAGCCTCTCCCTACTCTGGAGGATGGCGCCCGTCGAGAACCCTTCCCCCTCGCTGGCAACACGGTTTCCGAACCTTTCCTTCCGGATCACCGCCACAGATGCCGAGCCGAAGGTGCTTGACCGGGCTCGCCAGGGTCTTTTCCCCGGGGGCGCCCTGAGGGAGGTGCCGGCCTCCTGGGTACAGGCGGCTTTCGATGAGGGTGCCTCCGGCTTCACCCTCAAGGCTTCTTTCCGAGTGGGCGTGAGCTTTTTATTGCAGGACGTGAGGGAAGCGGCGAACCCTGGGCAATACGCCCTGATCCTTTGCCGGAACCTGGTCTTTACCTACTTCGACGATGAGCTTCAGGAAAAGATTCTGGCTCGGCTCGTTCGATCCCTCGAGCCGGGAGGGTACCTGGTTCTGGGGGGACACGAACGGCTTCCTCTGGGATCGTCCACCCTTGAGCAGAAACACCCCGGATTCCCTCTCTATCGAAAGGAGGGGGCGCATCCCTTTCTGATACCGGGGGGAATGGAACCAAACCGGCAGGGACTCCCTGCCCACGGCACTCGGAAAGGCTCCTAGTATGGGACGCAAGGGCATCCATTTCCTGACGACGGTGAGCAAGGCGGACGCGGAGCGGATCTGGCACGACGCCTTGAATCTCGGCCCCCTGGTAGGCGAGGAAGTGCCCCTGGCGGAGGCCCGGGGCCGAGTGCTGGATGGCGACATCCTCGTGCCCATTGACGTGCCACCTTTCGATCGGGCCCTGGTCGACGGCTACGCGGTGAGGGCGGCCGACACCTTCAGTGCCGAGGAGGACGCACCTGTCACCCTCGAACTCCTTCCAGAGGTTGCGCCAGCTGGCGCGGTTCCGACGACGGAGGTGAGGGATGGCACAGCCCTGGAGGTGGCGACGGGAGGGGTGGTTCCCCGGGGGGCCAACGCTGTGCAGATGGTGGAGCACAGTGAGGTGGAAGGAAATGGGTTGCGGCTCTACAAGCCGGTGGTGCCAGGTGCCCACATTCAGTCTGCCGGGGCAGACATGCGCATGGGTGAAACCGTCCTACGTGCCGGTCAGAGGCTAACCACTCGTGAGCTCGGTGTGCTGGCTGCCCTGGGCATTGGCAGCGTCCGGGTCACCAAGCAGCCCCGGGTCGCCATCATCTCCACCGGTGACGAGCTCGTCATCCCCGGGCAGCCCCTCGACCCAGGAAAGATCTACGACTCCAACGCCACCACCGTGGCGGCCGCCGTCCGGGACAATGGCGGAAAGGCGGAATTCCTGGGAGTGATCCCGGACAACGAGGATGCCCTCCGGGCTGTCTGCGAGGAGGCCCGGGAGGGCTTCGACCTCGTGATCCTTTCGGGAGGAACGTCGAAGGGGGCGGGCGATCTGACCTTCGGCATCATCGACGACCTTGCACAGCCAGGCATCGTCGTTCATGGCGTCGGCATAAAGCCGGGGAAGCCCATTGTCCTGGCTTCCTGGGACGATCGACCCGTGGTGGTGCTGCCGGGGTTCCCGACCTCCGCCATCATCACGTTCAATCTCTTCGTAGCTCCGGTTTTGAGACGGCTCGCCAACCTGCCGGAGGAAACGGGGGCGGAGTCGGTGGAGGCTCGTATCGCCGTGGGGTACCATTCGGCCGAGGGCAGGCACGAGCAGGTCCTGGTGAATCTGGTAGCCCGCACGGAGGGTGTTCCGGCGGCCTATCCCATTGCCGGTGCCTCCGGGTCCATCCACGCCTTCGCGCAGGCTGATGGCACCATGGAGGTGGTGGCTGACCGGAGCGTGGTGCGGGAGGGGGAGGTCGTGCGAGTGGCCCCCCTTTCCCGGGCGTTGAGGGTGGCCGACCTGACGTTCATCGGTAGCCACTGTCGTGGTGTGGACCTGGCGTTGGAAAAGCTTCGCAGGGAACGCCGGTTCACGGCCAAAGTCATCCACGTCGGCTCTTCGGCCGGCGTAGAGGCCTGCGCCAGGGGTGAGACCGACCTTGCCGGGATTCATCTGCTCGATCCGGCCACCGGGATCTATAACCGAGCCGCCCTCCAGCGGTTGGGCACCGAAGGGGTTCTGATCAAGGGCTATGTCAGACGGCAAGGCATCTACTTCCGACCTGGGCAGTTCCCGAACCAGCCTCCCACCCTCGACCTCCTTTCTGGGATGGCCGGCCTCAGAATGCTCAACCGCACCCGTGGTGCCGGCACCCGGGTGCTTCTGGACCTACTTCTCGATGAGATCGCCGGCGAAAAGGGCATCCCCTCTGCGGAACTGCGGGCGGGGATTGCCGGCTACCAAACGGAAACACGCTCCCACAATGCAGTGGCCGCAGCAGTTGCTTCGGGTCGGGCAGACTGGGGCCTCGGGATCGAGGCGGTTGCGGTGGCCTACGATCTGGGCTTCGCTCCCTTGAGGGACGAGGAGTATGACTTCCTTACCGTCAGGGATCGCTTGGAGCGGGAGCCCGTACAGGCTTTCCTCGACGTGTTGCGGTCGGCTGATTTCAGGGAGGCTCTGGGTGGGTTGCGAGGCTTTGTTCCCGACGCCAGGACCGGAGATCCGGAGCGATTGAGATGAAAAGAGCCTTCAACGTTGCAGTCCGGACGGCCCATATCGCCGGCATGGGGATTCTGGTGGGGGGACACGCGTTCGACGTGGCTCCCGAGAGGTTGAGCTTGAGCCTTTGGCTGACCATCGGGACCGGAGTCACGCTGGCCGCCATCGAAGCTGGACCCCATCTCCTATGGTTTCACCAGGGAAGTGGTTTCCTGACCATTGCGAAGCTGGCCCTCCTGTGTGTCGTCCCACTGGCGTGGGACTATCGCCTCCCAATCCTGCTGGGAGTGATCGTCATCGCTTCGGTCGGGTCCCACATGCCCGGTCGATACCGGCATTATTCTCTGGTGCACCGGAGAGTGATCCACGATGTGCGCGGCCCCGGCGATGCACCGACCCCGGAGGAAGGGTCCGGGACCCGGGACTGATCAAACTGAGAACGAGTGAGTGGTGGGGCCTGTGGCCGGGTTCGACTCCATGAACAGCGAGTGGGCATACATCGATGCAGAAGGAATAATCCCGTATGGACGCGGCCTGGTAGGAGCCGCGGCGACTCCGAAGTCGGCCACCGCGGCTCACTCCAGGCCAGTCAAGCGCCTTTCCACTCCGGTTCCCGTTTCTCCAGAAAGGCGTTCAGCCCCTCCCGGGCATCGGCCGTGGCGATCAAATCCTCGAGAAAGAGGCGCTCGACCTCCGCCAGCTCTTTCCTCACTCTCTCTTCGAAGCCGGTCCTGGCCGCCCGAACCGCGTACCGGAGGCTCGAGGCGGATTTGGGGAGCAGATGTTCTCGTGCATACTCCAGGGCTGCTGCCCCTGGGTCATCAGCCAACTCATCCACGAGCCCGATGGCCAGGCCTTCGGCAGCGGGCATGGATCCCCCGCTCAGGAGGAGGTTCTCAGCCCGGCTTCGGCCCACTCGCTCGGCGAGCATGACCGATGCGACCGGGGCGATGACTCCAAGGATAATCTCCGGTTGACCCAGGACCGCACCGGGTGAAGCGAAGAGCCGATTGCAGAAGATGGCCAGCTCCATGGCGCCACCGAGGCACTGACCTCTGACCGCCGCCAGGGTGACGACTCTGGCGGCGAGGATGTCATAGAAGAGTTGGTGGAAGCCTCGGAGCATGGCCTCGATCTGGTCGGGGAGATGCTCCTGGACGCTGGCCCCGAACGAGAAGTGGGGACCCTCACCCTCGATGACCACCGCCTTCAACTCCCTCTGCTCTCCCGCCTCAACAAAGATCTCCGAGAGGATCTCGCACTTTTCCATGTCCAGGATGTTGGCTTTGGGCGTGGCTAGGGTTGCCCGCCAAACAGCACCCTCTTCGAGGGATTCCAGCCGCACGGGCCCATCCCTCAGCACTTCGCTGTTGCCTTCCATCACAGCTCCTCGTTGGTCGCCTCGCTCCAGCCGGGTCTCAGCTCCCTCCCCCCGGCGAGTCCTTTCCGTGGGCCTTCCATAGAATCTCTTCCGTGAGCTCGTCTCCCCACTTCGCACCCTGGGCCATGCGTTGTCTGAGGAGGATGAAGTCCGGCTCACGGCACTCCCGGGATCCTTCGTTGAAGGCCCGGAACCCGGCCCGACCCTCAGTCATCATGTTTAGCCCGAGCCAAGCCCGGTTCGTCTCCCGGTTTTTGTCCCAGTGGGCCAGTTTGTGCTTCCGCACGCTCTCGATTGTTTTGGCAAGGCAACCCGGCATGGTGTGGGCCAGAGAAGTGATGAGGCCATCCACGGCCTGGTCCAGGAGAGAGAGGTCCACCTCGCCCGTCTTCAGCATCTCCTTCCCCTTGGTTTTGTCCTCGCCCTTCACCATTTCGCCGAAGACGATCTGCCCCATCTCGTCCACCCAGCGATCGGTGACGGCCATGGGGTTGGGGACGAACTCGCCGTCCACCTTCAAGGCCGGTACAATCTTGGTGAGGAGCCCCATGCGATAAGCCTTGTGGGCCGTCCAGTGCTCACAGAGGGTGGCGCTCTCCATGGCGGCCTCCATGCCGATGAAGATGGGGAGAAAGTCGGTGCTCCCTCCATCTGGGGCCGAGC
>CBDUAX010000106.1:0-10576 GCA_965365235.1 uncultured bacterium | reverse complement strand
AAGCCGTAGAGACCTGCGGGGAGTGCCACAACGACCCCCTCATCATCTCCAAGTACGGTCTCCAGGATGGTGTCGTGGGCACGTATCTGGACTCCTACCATGGGTGGGCCACAAGAAGTGGCGACGGGCAGTCCGCCACCTGCATTGATTGCCACTCAGCACACCTGGTCCTCCCCACCGAGGACCCTTCCTCCACTGTCTCTGTGGAGAACGTCGTCGGTACCTGCCAACAGTGTCATCCGGGAGCAGACGCGAACTTTGCTCGCTCCTACGATCACCGGGCAACCTCCATCTCGGAAAACCCCGTGAACCGGATCATCCGGTCCGTCTATATCTGGATGATCATCCTGGTAATCGGCGGAATGGTCCTTCACAACCTGGTGATCATGAATTTCTACATGATCAGGCGGAGGAAGGAGCAGGAAGGTGAGGGTGGATCGGTGGTTCGATTCACCCCCAACGAGGTGGGCCAGCACCTGGCACTGACCGTGTCTTTCACCCTGCTGGTCATCACAGGGTTCGCTCTTCGTTTTCCCGGCGCGTTCTGGGTCGATTGGCTGACCTTTGGGGGGATGACCGAGGCTCTGAGGAGAATTATCCACCGGATCTCTGGCGTCGTACTAATTCTGACGTCCCTTTACCATGGATGGTATGTCCTGGCGACCAGAAGAGGGCGGTCGGAGCTGAAGGCTCTCCTCCCAAACTGGAGGGACGTTACAGACCTCGTCGACAACCTCCTCTACTACACCTTCCGGTCGAACCGAAAGGCGAAGCTCGGGCGGTACGACTACTCCCAAAAAGCTGAGTACTGGGCCCTGGTCTGGGGGACCATCGTTATGGCAATCTCGGGCCTGGTCCTCTGGTTTCCCACCTTCACGGCCCGATACCTCCCAAGCCTCGTCATCCCGGCTTCCCAGACCATCCACTACTACGAAGCGTGGCTGGCAACCCTGGCCATCATCGTGTGGCATTTCTTCTTCGTGATCTTCCACCCGGATGAGTACCCCATGAGTTGGACCTGGCTCACCGGAAAGATGACCAGGCGGGCGGTCAAAGAACACCACACCCGTTGGTACGAAGAAGAGATCGAGACGAGAAACGAAGAAAAGGAGGAGCAGGTGAATCCGGTCTCAGGAGATTGAATCCGGATTCCTCCCAACTCCCCTCTTAGCCCGCCGGAAGGCCCCCCCCTCCCCCGAGGGGGGGCATCTCATGGCAAAGAGTGCATTCCATTCCCCCGCTGTGCTCCTCCTGCTCCTGATGACATACCAGGCAGATCTGTGGACTCCAGGTCGTGAGACCAGCCTGGTCCTCGGCTGAATGACAGGTAGTGCATCCCGCCGTGTGGGCCAACTCGGCCATGTGCTTCTCCCTTGTGGCCGGGGTATGGCAGAGCCTGCAGTCCCGATCGGGGGTGTGATGAAGAGAATGGCATTGGGCACAGGTATCGTCCGACACCGCCATGGTGGGTGACTGGTGGCAGAGGTCGCAGCTGAAGCTCATATCCAGGTGGGGCTGGTGGATGAAGCTTCCGGCGGCCACCGCAACGGTATCGGCACCGGGAGAGGAGTGACATAACCCGCAGGCCCGGGGTGAGTCGGACACATGGTGACACGCATCACACGCCGCCGCGCTCTCTATCTTCAGGCCCCCATGCTCGTCGAATCCGGTATGACACGCGGTGCAACCCATTCCAACATTCACGGTATGCCGCCGGTGGGGGAAACGGCGCCCATTCCAGTATACGTCCCCCCGCCCCCCCTCTCCGAAGTGGCAGGTCGCACACTGTCCTTCCCCGATTGCCGGTCCCAGCTGAACCGAAGCCAGGGCCGGGCTGGCACCGCCCGCTCGGGCCGCATCCTGGGCCATCTGAAGCGCGGCCCGAAGGAGATCATCTGCAAACTGGATGTTGTGGACCCCCCTCCCCACCGCCACCAGGCCCACGTTCTCCTCCGCCGCTCGGAGGAGGGAATCCGCAGGGGTCGGGGGATGGGCACCCAGGGCCCGTCTCACGCGGACGACGGCCGCCGACACATCATCCACCCTGGACTGCATCTCCGACGTCCACTCCGGCAGGATGCCGGCGAATTCTATCCCGTGACACGAAAGGCATGTGGCCTCCCCGGCGGCAGACACCCCTTCGTGGCCCGGTAGCGACCCTGGCAGGGCATGGCAGCTTTCGCAGGTGACGCGGGCCAGGAACATGCTGCTGGGGCTCTCCCCGACCCCGTGCCCTCCACTCCCGGCCACCAGGGCCCTTTGAGCGTTGTGGGCTCCTTTGTGGCAGTTGGCGCAGTCCAGCTCCAGCGTCTCCTCCAGCGCCACAACCTTGTGCTGGATTTCCGTATGGCACTGTTGGCACTCCACGTTGTGCTCGGCGATGTGGACCTCGTGAAGAAGCGTTGGATTGTCGAACGCCGCGATCCGGTCCTCGAGGTTGTGACAGGTCCAACACCGCTGTTGCTCTGCCGCTCCATCCCCCACCGCCACATCGGCATGACACTTCGAGCAGGAAACCAGGTCACGAACGATCTGTTCATGGTCGATGGGCACGCCCTGAAACTCGATATTGGGCGGTGACGGGTGGCAGCCGAGGCAACCCCCCAGAGGCTGGCCTTGGGGGCGATCCTTGAAGTGACAGAGGGCACACGAGGAGGGCGTAACGGTGAGATGCTCTCCCTGGACGATCTGCGAGTGGCACGATGTGCAACGCAGGTCCTTCCCCCGCTGAAGCTCCCCAAGATGCTGCCGATGGTCGAACCGCACGCCCCGGTAGGACACCACCGCCAAGCGCTGCTCCAGGTGGCATCCTTCCCGTGTGCAGGCGGCATCCTCGATCTCCGCCCAGGGCTTCTCAGCGAAGGTTCGGGTGACATACTTCACCACCTGGTTGGCCGCCTGGACCTTCCCCATGGCCTCGGCCTTGATCCCGGGTGCATAGTGACACTTGATACACGGGACCATGTTGTGGGAGGATCCCAGCCAAGACTGGTAGTAGGGCTCCATGTTGTGACAGTTGTTGCAGAAACCCGGCTGAGCGGAGTACTCCAGAAATCCTACCGTCCCCGCTGCTCCCAGGACCCCAAGAACGACGGCCACCTGGACCAGAATGATGAGCAGGCGCTTTTTCTTCTTCATACCGCCGCCTCCGGCTTCGAGGCGCCTTCACCCTCTTCTTCCCGAACCTCGGGAAGGAGGTGCCGGCGTTTTCGCAGGGCCAGGAGAACACCGGAAAGAACCAGGATCCAAAGGGGTATGGCGAGGAGCTTTCTCTCCCACCGATGTTCCTCAACGGTTTCCGCTCGCTCTCCGATCTCCTGTGACAGAGATGAAATCCGCCGAGCCAGCTCATCCACAACCGTCGGATCAAGAGAGTGGGCCTGAACCAGGATCTCCTTCTGATGGGTGTCCAGGGTTTGGAGGCGAATCTGAAGATCCCCCGTCCGCTCGCCGGCCTCGATCATCAACTCCGTGGCCTGGTGGGCCCTTTCCCCGGCGGCCTGAGCATGTGCGATCTGCTCCTGGATCTGGAGCCCAATCACACCCGCTGGGGAGGACTCCTCGTGGCATCCCAGGCAGATCTCCCCGATCTGGGAAAGGGGAGGCATCTCGGTGGCATGGTTGGCATGACACCCCAGGCAACCCCCCTCACGTCCCACCACACTGGCCAGGTCGGCGTGGGGCCCTGAAAAGTAAGCCTGCCGGACCAATTGATGGCATTTCCCACAGACATTGGGAATCTCCTGAACCCCGGGGGGAAGGGCCGAATGGGAGCCATGACAGGAGGCGCAGGTCGCCGACCGGTTGTTCAGCTCCTCGGAGAGAGCCGTTCCGTGCGCGCTCCCGGCCCACTCGGTGAACTGATCCGTCGGATACCCGGCGGGGACCCGGTCGGGATTCGAGTGACAGGTGGCACAGGTCCGAGACACCTGGGTGGCGTGGATCGGACTCCTGGAATCCACCATGGGATAGATGGCGTGGGCCCCATGGCAGTCGTGGCAGGCTGGCGCCTGATCGTTCCCTTCCAGGAGGAGGCTTCGCCCATGATGGCTGATGAGGAACTCGTCTCGAGTAACAGGTTCCAGAGCATATTGGCGCATCTCCGGAATGTCACCATGGCAGGAAAGGCAGAGGTCCACCGACTGGGACTTGGTCAAGCCTCCGCTGAATCCGTTGGTGTGGGCCTGGTCGGCCTCAAACTGGGTGGGGTCACCCCCGTGGCAATCGGTGCACTGGATCCCCCGGTTCGAGTGGACTCCCTCCAGGAAGTCGGATCGCATCTCGGTGTGGCACATGATGCACGAGTATTCCTCCTGGAGGTATCCGGCCATGGTCTCCTGGGAGGAGAGCTGGACGGGAGCCGACAGGGCCAGGCCGAGGATGAGGAACGTCAGTTGCCTATTCATGGTCGCCTCCTCCCTCGGTTCCCTCCCTACCAGGAGAACCCCCTTCTCCGGCCTCCCCTCCCTCCCCTTCCACGGACTCCAGGCCAGGGAAATTCGCCTGGTCGTGCTCTTCTGCAGACCCCGTGGGACTCCAGCCTGCAACCCATGAAGCTGCCAGGAGGAGAAGGAGGAGGAGGGTAACGGAGCTGGCGACGGGACGCCGCCACAAACGCCCTTCGTTCGACCGATGCACCAGGGGCAGGACGGTCAGGAGAAGGAAGAGGAAGAGGAGGGCGTGGAGGCCGAACCCACCAAGGATCCGACTGGCTCCAACGAGGATCGTGGCCGGAAACCCGAGCACAGGAACCGACTCCGGTGAGCTGAATGGATCCGCCACGGGCCCGAAGGGTCGAGGCAGGAACATGGCCAGACTCATGACCACGCCCAGGGTGACCACGAAGACGACGAACATTCGGAGGACATGGTTGGGAAAGAAGGGCTCCCCCGGTTCCACCGGCCCGTCCTCAATCGGGGCGACGCCATGCTTCCGCATGAGTTGGAAGTGGAGGGAGATCAGGAGGAGTGCGACCCAGGGAAGCAGGATCACATGGGTCGCATAGAAGCGGCTCAGTGTGGCGCCACTGACAAACTCATCCGCAAGGAATACGTCGGCCACCATTCCCCCCAAAAGGGGGAAACCTCTCAGGGCCTCGATCCCATCCGTCGTGGTCCAGTACGCCCACTGGTCCCAAGGCAGAAGGTAGCCTGAAGTCACGAAGGCCAGGAGCACCGGGAAGAACAACACACCGGAAAGCCAGGTGGTCTCCCTGGGGGCTCGATACCCTCCTGAGACAAAAACGCGAAGGAAGTGGAAGAAGGCGAAGACGACCACCAGGCTCGCAGCCCAATAGTGAACGTGCCGAACCAACCATCCGTAGCTCACCTGGGATTCCAGGTACTGGAGACTGGGGTAAGCTTCCGACGCGGACGGCCGGTAGTAGAACGAAAGGAGAACCCCGGTGGCCACCAGGATGAGGAACAGAAGATAGGTCGCTCCACCAAATGCATGCACCCAACCGACATGCTTCGGGAGTCGCCTTTCCGAGGCC
This sequence comes from uncultured bacterium, assembly GCA_965365235.1. GTDB lineage: Bacteria > Gemmatimonadota > Gemmatimonadetes > Longimicrobiales > Gaopeijiaceae > CBDUAX01. The sequence goes on along the minus strand of CBDUAX010000106.1, from coordinate 5,082 downwards.
GCTTTCCAGGCCTCCCCCAGAGAAAGACGCTCGTCGATCGGGCCATAGAGGAATCCAAAGAAACGCGGGATCGCCAAAATCTGCGAGTCCGTAGCTTCTTCAAGCCACCTCAGGAATCGAGTCCTCAGCTTGCCCTGGTCCTGCTCGGTCTCACTCACGTTGCGCTCCCTATGGAGATGACCCCGTCCCGAATCCAGACCGGGAAGCTCCTCAGAGCCTGATCTCCCAACCCACTGACGATATACCCCAGAGGATTGTAGATCTCGTAGCTACAGGGAGAGGTGACATGGCCGCGGCGAGGGTCCCACTGGAGAATGCAATCCGTGGCGGGAGAACGTCCCTCCACCGCACGCATCTCCCCATCTTCGGTCCTGATCACGAGAATCAACTCTCGACCCCAACTCTGAAGGCGGGAGGTGTTCGGCGGAAACTCGGCCAGGGTTCCGACCCGGATCGAAGCCTGGACCTCAGGAATGATCAAAGGCTCCTGGGGGAGGGCGAAGAGAAAGAACACCATCAGACCCAATGCCACCCCGAATACCGATAGCCCGGCCAGACACCAATCCCAGAAATCCCATCTTGCCACAACTTCCTCCAGCGAACAGGAAGGTAGAACTGCATCAAGCGAGGAAGGTATTTCGCTGCCTCAGGAAAATAGGGCGGCCGGATCAAGAATGCGAAATGCCCGTCCATAGGTAGCCCCTTGTGATCTCTGGAGTCTCCCCCGATCCAGAGAGATTTCAGGCCGGCTCAAACCCGTGTCCCGCATGGCACATATCGTGCACTTTTCTCCTTTGAAGTCGTTCTTTCTGGGGGCGAGGACCGGCGCTGAAGCCCCAAAAAGATCCATAAAACCAGGCGGAACAAGGGATCTTGGACCCAACTCAGATGAGAAAATACGCCCCGCTCGCGGTGACCTTTATCCTCGTGGGACTTTTCGTCCCTCAGGGATCCCTTCTGGGCCAGGGTGACGATATGTGTCTCCTCTGTCACGGGGACCCCGCCATGCTTCAGGGGGTGGAGCGGGCTGACCGCCTCCTGGTGACCTCAGAAACGCTGGCCCCTTCCGTCCATGGTCCGGCCGGGGTGGGGTGCACCCTCTGCCATCAGGATCTGCCATTCCCTCATACGGCCGCCGACGTTCCTCCGGTGAACTGTGGATTCTGTCACTCCGTCGAGTCTCGTCTCCATGGCCAGTCTCTTCATGGCCAGGCCGCTTCTCGTGGAGACCCGCTGGCCCCCTCCTGCGTGGATTGCCACGGGGGTCATAATGTGAAATCCAGCCGGGACCCGACCTCACCGACCACTACCATCAACATTCCTCTTCTCTGCGGAGAATGTCATCGGGAAGGCGCCCCGGTGGCCCGTACACGGAATATCCCTCAGGACCGCATTCTCCAGAACTACTCCATGTCTATCCATGGAGATGGCCTCTTCCGGGCCGGTCTCAGCGTCACAGCGGTCTGCACCTCCTGCCACACCTCCCATAACATTCTCCCGCACACCGACCCTCGGTCCAGCATCTCCCGAGAGCGGGTGGCGGCCACCTGTACCCAATGCCATGCCCGGATCGAGGATGTGCATGTGCAGGTCATCGAGGGGCGTCTCTGGGAGGAAGAGCCCCACATGATCCCCGCATGCGTCGACTGCCACGCCCCCCACGAACAGCGGCGGGTGTTCTACGACACCGGGGCCGCCAACGACGACTGCTTGGCGTGTCACTCGGATCCCACCCTGGTGGGTTACAGTCGGGTGGCCGGAGACACCGTGTCCCTCTACGTGGACCCCCAGGCATACGAAGCGTCCATGCACTCCGAGACTGCCTGTGCCCAGTGCCACGTGGATGTAACGCCGGCCATCTCCCGTGCGTGCGAAACGGCCTCAGCCCCGGTGGAATGCTCCATCTGCCATGCCGGCCCCACGGATCAGTATGAACTGGGATCCCATGGGATCCTGGCTGCTCAAGGAGACTCCGAGGCTCCGGGCTGTCTGGACTGCCATTCGAAACACTCCACCAAAGGGCGTACCGATCCAATCTCCCCCAGCTACCCACGCAACGTCCCGGACCTCTGCGCGACGTGCCACCGGGAGGGGGAGCCGGCGGCTCGACGCCTGGCTGGAGATTCTTCCCGAATCCATCAGGGGGGCATCGTCGGGTCGTTCGAGATGAGTATCCACGGGGAGGGATTGATCCAGAGCGGCCTGGTCGTGACAGCCACGTGCGACGATTGCCACACCCCCCACCGGCCACTGCCACAGGACGATCCGGAATCTACGACCCATCCCGACCGGATCTCCGCCACCTGCGGGGTCTGCCACCACGGAATCGAAGAGCAGTTCGAGCAGAGCGTGCACATGCTGAGAGTGGGCGAATCCAGTTCGAGCAGAGTGTTCACTGGGCCCGCCGAGGAGAGGCCGAGGGGAGAGAGCTACCGACCTGCGAGGATTGTCACACTTCACACGGGATCGCCCGAACGGATCGGGGAGATTTCCGACTCACCATGATGAACCAATGTGGTCGGTGCCACGAAGAGGAGACGGAAACCTTCTTCGACACCTTCCACGGCAAGGTTTCCCGGTTGGGCGATGCGGGGGCCGCCAAATGCTACGATTGCCATGGGACCCACAACATTCTTCCCCCGGAGGACCCCGCCTCGACGCTGAGCCGTGAAAACGAGCTCACCACCTGTGCCCAGTGTCACCCGGCGGCCAACGAGCGCTTCACCGGCTACCTCACCCACGCAACCCACCATGATCCAGAGAAGTACCCTCTGCTGTTCTATTCCTTCTGGGCCATGACAGGGCTCCTTGTGGGGACGCTGACCTTCTTTGGGATCCACACACTCCTCTGGCTTTTCCGTCTGTGGCGATCCCCTGAGAACTGGAAGCCCCACCGGGCCCATATGCTTCCCAAACCGGGGGAGCGGATGTACAGGAGGTTCAGCACTTTCGAGCGGACCCTCCACGGGATCATGATCCTGAGCTTCTTCACCCTGGCCATCTCAGGGATGGCCCTGAAGTTCTCCTACATGCGCTGGGCCCAGGTCACCGCTGCCTTCCTGGGAGGGTTCAACGTCACTGGAGCCCTCCACCGGTTGGCCGCCGTGGCACTCACCACCATTTGGCTGGTCCACATCTGGGATGTCTTCAAGAAGAAGCAAGCCTCGGGGAAGAGTTGGTTCCACTTCATCATGGACAAGCGCACCTCCCTGATGTTCACCAAACAGGACCTGACGGATTTCATCGGGTCCATGAAGTGGTTCCTGGGACGAGGAGCGAGACCGGAGTATGGACGGTGGACCTACTGGGAGAAGTTCGACTACTTCGCCGTCTTCTGGGGGATGTTCATCATTGGGTCCACCGGCCTGATCCTCTGGTTCCCGGAGTTCTTCACCCTGTTCCTTCCAGGGCAGTCGGTGAACATCGCTACCATCATCCATAGCGATGAAGCGCTGCTGGCTGTGGGCTTTATCTTCACGGTCCACTTTTTCAACACCCACTTCCGCCCTGACAAATTTCCCATGGATCCGGTGATCTTCACGGGGCGGGTTTCGGTGGAGGAGTTGAAAGCAGACAAGGCTCGAGAATATGAAGAGCTGGTGACCTCGGGTGATCTGGAGAAGAACCTCTTCGAGCCCTATCCGCGGAACGTTCAGATCCTCTTCCGGGTTCTGGGGTTCACGGCTCTGGCTATTGGGGTAACCTTGATCGTCCTCATCGTGTATTCGATGCTCTGGGCGTACCGTTAGACTGCTACCGGTGGATGTCGACCGTTGGAAGGACGACTCGGTCCCTCCGGCGAACGCCGACACACAGGAAAGGAACGCACTTTTGAAGGGTTCATCTGTATCGCGGAAAAGAGGGTTTTCGGGTTTGGTAATCGGTTTCCTGACCCTGGCGGGGTGTGGCGGGGGGGAAGGACACGCCGCCGCCCGTCCGATGTCCGCCGAGATCCAGAATTTCGTCGACCAGGGGAATGAAGCCCAGCGAGGTGGTGAATACCAGGTGGCTCTAGACCTCTACCGGCAGGCCATGCAACTCGATCCCGAGCATCCCATTCCTCAGTTCGGGGCACTCATGGCCGCCATGGCCATTGGGGAGACCGCTCTGGTCGACAGCCTTTCGAAAATGCTCGAAACCACTGCCCCCGACCTTTTGGCCATGTTGAATCCCGATGGCTCGATGGGTGGTGGGATGCCGGCGAATCCCCACCAGGGAGGGATGCAGGGTGGAATGCCGGGCGGAGCGCCGCCCGAAGGTGCTCCGGGCCAGGTAGAAGGACTCCCGGCCGGCCATCCGGTCCTGTACGAGATCCCTTCAGACTCGACCTTGCCCGACACCTCGGGTGTTGGATAAGCCCTGACGTTTGGGCCTTTCTGAACGCCCACGGAGCCAGGAAAAACAAGAGAGGGGCCGGCGGCAAAGCCGCCGGCCCCTCTTGGTGCCTCCGAGGGGCGTAGTATTGCGGTTCCTTGGTCAGGGGAACCAACGCGTTCCTCAAGAGACGAATTCTCTGTCCGTATATTATGGGTTTGGGCGTTCTTCGCTACTCTAGACCATCTACATGATCAGATAGGCTACAAGAGCCCCCGGGAGGCCAACACCATGGGGCCCTGTGGCTCCACGGGCCTTCTTCTACCCGCCCTAAGGGCCGCTTCGGCGCCTCTCTCTCGGGACACTCCAGGGGCTTCAGCACCCTCCTGCTTTCTTCTTCGGCTTGGCCCCGGACGACATGGCAGGAGGGGGCGCCGCAACGGAGGTGGTCTGGACCGCTGCTCCGGAGAAGAAGGCCGAGATCTGGTTCTGCCTCGACACTCGTTCAATCTCCTCGAGGGATGCCCCCCCTGCCTCGGCGGGCTGGAGAACCTCATTCCTCCATCCCTGGAACCCTCCATCCAGGAATCGATACTCCAGCGTCCTGGGCCACGTCGAGGGAGCTTCCCTGAGCATCCCACCCTCGTCGTAGATCACGACGGTGGTTTGGGGGGCAGCCGTCCTCAGAAGGTTCAGGGCAGCATCGGGATCGGTCGTGGAAACCGCACCGGTGGTTTGCCGCTTGGATTCCACGGCGTATCCGGTCAC